>DATEGJ010000097.1:0-2828 GCA_035280105.1 Thermoplasmata archaeon | reverse complement strand
GATCTTCGTCGGGTTCCTCACGCTGGCACTCTTTTGGCCGCGGAGCCTTGCGGGTGCGCAACCGCAGGAAGGACCCCAGCCCGGTGATGCTCAACCGGCCGCGCTCGCACCCGCTCGGCGATGGGGCGGGGTCGTCTTCCTCGGACCGCTCCCGATCATCTTAGGATCGGATTCCCGGATGACCCGCCTCATGCTCCTCGTTGGCGTCGTCCTGTTCTTCGCGTTGCTCGCCCTCACGGTTCTCGCCCTGCTAGCCTGACGGCTTTTTATCAGGAACCCGCCATTCAGCGCGCCGTCTCATGAAAATCCTCGTGACGGATGGCCTCGAGTCGGATGCTCTCGCGGCTCTGCAGAAGACCCACGATGTTCACGTCGAAGAGCTTGACGCGAAGCGACTCCTTGATGCGATTGCGTCCTACCACGCGCTCATCGTGCGGAGTCGCACGAAGGTCACGAAAGAGGTCCTCGACCGGGCCAAGAACCTGAGGGTCGTCGGACGCGCCGGTGTGGGCGTGGACAACATCGATGTCGCGGCCGCCACCGCGCGAAAAATTGCGGTTGTGAACGCGCCGACCGCGAGCACGATTAGCGTCGCAGAGCTGGCCATCGGTCACATGATCTCTCTCTTCCGCCATCTTCCAGAGGCCAACCGATCGGTCAAAGACGGCAGGTGGGACAAGAAGAAGTTCGAAGGACGAGAACTGCACGGCAAGACCCTCGGACTCCTCGGTTCCGGACGAATCGGGGCAGAGGTCGCGAAGCGCGCCCAGGCGTTTGGGATGGACGTGATCGCCTACGACCCCTATCTCGCCCCGCAGCTCGCCAACTCGATTGGAGTTCGGTTGGTCGATCGGCAGACCCTCTTTCGGCAGACGGATGTCCTGAGTATTCACGCGGCTTTGACCGCGGAGACGAGAGGACTCGTCGGGCCCGGGGAGCTCGCGCTGATGAAGTCCACGGCGGTGCTCGTCAACTGCGCCCGCGGGGAAATCGTCCAGGAGGCGGCACTTGCTGAAGCCCTCCACCGAGGGACGATTTCGGGCGCCGCGATCGATGTCTTTGCGCGCGAACCCCCGTCTGGGAGCCCACTTCTCGGCGCGCCCAACGTCGTCTTTTCGCCTCACCTCGGTGCATCGACGCAGGAGGCTCAGGCGCGAGCGGGCGCCGTCATCGCCGATCAAGTGAACAAGGCCCTCGATGGGGAACGACCCGAATTCTTGGTGAATCCCGAGACTTACAACTGACGCGAGAGTGCTCGAGCGGCGTCCCGCAAATCGATTTCGTATGAGCGTGCATACTCCCGCACCTCCGCGATAATCGCGACGTACTCGGCGTAGGACCCGCCGTGTTGACGGACCGCACGACCCAACGCCTTCTCGAACGCCTCACCCTTCCGCGCCCGCAACGCGTCGTTAAGAATCCTCGTGCGGAGTTCGCTGGCCGGCACGGGAGCGAATCGCCGTTGTCCGATAAATCCCGTGCTGCGCTCGGCTCAGCGGGAACCGTCGCACACCTTCAGGAAGTTCCGAAAGATCTCTGAGCCAAACTGGGTATGTTCGACTTCGGGATGAAATTGGAGGCCGAAAAGAGGTTTCGTCTCGTGCCGCATCGCCTGGATGTTGCAGTTCGGCGAGCTCGCGAGTCCGACGAATTTCGGCGGTAGGAGGGTGACTTCGTCGTTGTGCGATTCCCAGACCTCGAAGCGGTTCGGCAAGCCGTCGAAGAGGACGTCCGGACTCCGCACGTCAACCACCGATTTGCCGAACTCCGGGACCTTCGACGGAGCCGCGTCGCCGCCGAAGTGTTTCGCCATGTATTGATGGCCCGCACAGATCCCGAGGATGGGTCCCTCGAAGTCGTCCAGGTAGTCTCCGTTTCGTCCCATCTTTCCGGCGTCAATGCCGACCCGAGGGGCGCCCCCGGAGAGGACGAGGCCATCGATGCCATCGAGTTCATCGAGCGGGCTGTCGTTGGGTACGATCTTCGTTTCGATGCCCAAGTACTTCAGCACCCGCCATTCCCGGTGCGTCCATTGGCCGCCGTTGTCGACGACGAAGACCCGCATGCGATACCGAAGTGGCCCCGCGAGAAAAAGATTTCCCTCGCCGCGATCGAGCTACTCCCATTCGATCGTGGCGGGAGGCTTGTTCGAGATGTCGCAAACGACGCGGTTGATTCCTTTGACCTCGTTGGTGATCCGGGTCGAGATTCGATCCAGGACGTCGTTCGGGATCTTCGCGTAGTTCGCGGTCATCCCATCGAGGGAGTCGACCGCGCGGACGGCAATCGTGTCGCCGTACACCCGGATGTCCCCGTGGACGCCGACGGTCCGTACGGGCAACAGGACGGCGAAGTATTGCCAGGGCAGGGGCAGGAGGCCCTTTCCGGCCGCGGACTGGATCTCTTCCTCCACAATCGCGGAGGACTCCCGGACGAGGGCAACGCGGTCTGGCGTGACCTCGCCGATGACCCGGACGGCCAGCCCGGGGCCCGGGAACGGCTGGCGTTCTGCGACCCGCAGTCCGAGGGCGCGAGCGACGCTGCGGACTTCGTCCTTGTACAGATCCCGCAGCGGTTCCACGAGTTTCAATTGCATGTTCTCGGGCAACCCGCCGACGTTGTGGTGCGTCTTGATGCGGTCCCGAAGCTGTCCTCCGCTCTCAATCCAGTCCGGGGCGATCGTTCCCTGGACGAGGTATTCTGCACCGAATGTTTTTGCCTCGCGCTCGAACAGCTCGATGAACTTGCTTCCGATGATCGTCCGTTTCTTCTCCGGATCAGTCACACCGCGCAAGGCGGCGAAGAACTCCGTCGCGGCGTGAAGGATT
>DATEGJ010000096.1:0-3603 GCA_035280105.1 Thermoplasmata archaeon | reverse complement strand
GGACAGACTTCCGGAACGCGAACACGGCGCCGGACATCTACGCGACCCGCTCGACGAATGCGGGCTCGTCGTTCGCTGCGAACGTCAAGGTGAATGACGACACGGGCCCCGCGACCCAGGGTGTGCCGAGCCTGGCCGTCGGCCCCGGCAAAGTCCAGATCGCGTGGGCTGACTCTCGCACGAGCGGCTCCACGAGCTGGGACATCTATACCGCCTCGTCGCCGGACGGGATCGCCTGGTCCGCCAACACAAAGGTCAACGATGACTCCCTCGCCGTCTTCCAGTACCAACCGAGCATCGGGATCGACGCCCGAGGCGATGTCTTCGCGGCATGGCTCGACACGCGGACGATCGGCCAGGACGTCTACGCGAGCGTCCTCGACGTCGTCGCACCGCTCGCAAGTGCAGGCGCCGGGATCACCGTCGACCAGGGCGCCGTCGCAACGTTCGATGGAAGCGGCTCAACGGACAACCTTGGGATTGCATCGTACGCCTGGGATTTCGGTGACGGGTCGAGCGCCGCGACCGCTCTTGCGGACCACACGTACCCGGCGGCCGGCACCTACACCGCGACCCTGACCGTCTGGGACTACTCCGGCAACGCCGCGTCGTCCACCACGACCGTCACGGTCCGGGACACGACTCCCCCGGTCGTGCGCGGCGGCGGTGACCGCACGGTCGACGAGGGGCAGCCGCTGTTCTTCGACGCGTCGGCATCAACCGATAACGTCGGCGTCGTGACCTACAGCTGGACGTTCGGAGACGGCTCGTCCGCGACGACCGCCACCGCGAACCACGTCTACGTCCATCCGGGCGCGTACAACGTGACGTTGGTCGTGACCGACGCCGCCGGGAACTCCGCGACGAGCCGGTTCACGGTCATGGTCCGATCGAGCGCGCTCCTCGGGATGATTCAGCTCCTGGAAGGCATCATCGCGGCCCTCGCAATCGTCCTAGCCCTCCTGGCGTGGATCGTCCTCGGCCTACGCAAGCGCGAGAAGGAGCGCGGGCCTCGATCGATGCGGCATCCCGACGCCCAGCCGCCGGCGCCCGCTCGAGAGGGGGACCCGATCGACATGTCCCTGCCTCCGGCTCCGCCAAAATAGCGACGAACAAATGGAATGGCGGGCCACGTCGGCCCGCCCCCTTCCCTTCTCGCTTGTCTAACCTTTGTACTCGACGATCGTGTACACGTTTTCGTCGGGGTCGAAGATCGACGCCCGGATGCCGCCCCAATCCTGGGCTTCCGCCTTCTTCTGGAAGCGCACGCCTTTCGCGAGGAGCTGCTCCTGCAATCGATAGATGTTGTCGGTCGTGAAGCCGATCCCCGTTTCCTCACCGATGTGAGCCATGTCGGAGTCGTAGTCTGACGGGTTGTCGTACATCTCTTTCGTCGGCGTGAAGGGCATGATGCTCGTGCCGTCCGTGCTGAGCCGATAGTCGATGAAGCCCTCTTCGCCCGGGACGCGATGGGATCGCATGCCCAAGGCCTTCTTGAAGAACTCTCCGGACTTCTTCGCGTCGCGCGAGACCACGGTCGTGAACGCGAGGGCGGACAGCCCCTTGCGTCGGATCTTCGGCTTGTCTGGTGCCGCGATGAACAGCACATTCCCGTCCGGATCCGTGAATCGCCCGAACGTTGCATCTTCGCGCTCCACCTCGGCCTTGACGCCCTTCTTTTTCAAGTCCGCGATTGTTCCCTTCATGTCGTTCGTCAGGAATCCGATGCCGGTGACCCCACCGATCATCTTCAACCGGGACTCGTACAGCTCCTTGCCCCAGGTGGGGCTCGGTTGCCATGGAGTCAGGGCCGCATCGTCGCCGCCTTTCGTGGCGCCGAGTGCGAGGTAGCCCCATTTCGGCATCGCACTTCGCACCTTCAGGCCGATCTTCTTCGTATAGAACGCTCGCGCCGCTTTCAGGTCCTTCACGTAGATTTCCAAATCCGTCAACTGGAGTTTCGACATCGAATCCCCCGATGCGGCCCGAATCGCATCCGCGCGGTATAAAGGAGTCGAGTTATTCGAACGTCACGACGCAGTCCTCGGGCCGCTTGTCCTCGCGAACGCGGGAGAAGGACGGCGCGCGCATGTGGCGATCCTTCGAGAACTCGAGGAAGTGCGCCTCGACGACGATCACGGGCTTCGTCCAGAAGCCGACGTGGGCGTCGATCTCCGGGACCTCGGGGAACGGGCATTCCTCCTGCCGCAACGCGACGAGTCGCTCGAACAGCTCACGCCGGAGCTTCTCCGAGAAGCCGGTCCCCACGCGGCCGACGTGGAAGAGTGCGCCCTGGTAGTACGCGCCGAGGATCAGTGAGCCGAACGTGTCCTCGCGCTCCCCTTCGCCCGCCGTGATCCCGCAGATGATGCAGTCCAGTGTGGTCTTCTTCTTGATCTTGATCCAGTCCTTGCTTCGCTTGCCGACGTAGTAGCGGGCCTCCTTGTGCTTCGCGATGATGCCTTCGAGTCCGCGCGCGATGACGGCATTGTAATAGTCGACCCCGCGGCCCTCGATGTAATCGCTTAGGACGACGCGGTCGTCGACCTCGACCAAATCGGGGAGGAGGGCCTTCCGCTCCATCTGGGAGAGGCCCATCACGGACTTGTCGCCGACATACAGGACGTCGAACACGATGTACGTCGCGGGTAAGGTCTTCGCGAGATGCTCGATCTTGATCTTGCCGGACGCCTTCTCACGTTCCTGCAGCTTCTCGAAGCTCGGCAGCGGTCCGTTCATCACGACAATCTCGCCATCGAGGATCGCTGGTTTGCGCGTGTGGACCGCAAGGTCGGGATAGCGGGATTCGATGTACGTCAAGCGGCGGTTCTGGAACCGGAGGCCGTCGCGTACGACCGCGAGCGCGCGGGTGCCGTCCCACTTTAGCTCGAAGATGTGGTTCGGGGAATCGAACGGCGTCTCGCGGCTCTCCGCGAGCATCGGCTTGATGACGTGCAGGTACGGATCGAACGCCATCGGTGGGACTCGCTCCTGTCAACTCGGGTCGTCGGATCGGTCTTCCGCTTGAGCGTATGGCAGCAATCGGCCGAGCATTCGAGGGCGCTCGACGGGATAGACCGACTCGAGCTCGCGGGCACGTCCATCCTGGAAGACGCGGGACGCATGATACCGGATCCCGAACTGGATGAACGCGGTGAGGATAGGCATGACATCGAGTCCCTTTCGCGTGAGGCGGTACGTGATCTCCCGCCGGTCCGCGTGATTCGGCTCGCTTTGAATGAAGCCTTCCAGCTCCAGTTCTCGCAGTCGCATCGAGAGGATTCTCGGTCCGAGGCCGGGGTTCGTCTTCATGATCGCGCTGAAGCGCACGTTTCCGAAGAACGCGATGTCGCGGAGGACCAGGAGCGTCCACTTGCGACCGAGGACGCCGAGGCTCGCGCGGATCGGGCAGAACTCGAAAGGCACTTGTGGCGGGAGCGGACGGAGATTGGGCAGGTGCGTCTTCCGTTTCATGGTGTGGCAATCGCCGCCGAGGCTATGTAATTCACTATACTTTCCTTCTCTAAGGAATTCAAGTAAGATGGAGGCCCTGCACCGGACGGACTCGGAACGCTGAACCGGAGGAAGGAACAATGGCGGAGA
>DATEGJ010000095.1:0-8518 GCA_035280105.1 Thermoplasmata archaeon | reverse complement strand
CTCCATGCCCACCATGATGCGGCTCGTGTCCGCATCTCCGTGGCCCACGTTATCGCAGGGCGCGCTGAACTGGACGATCGGTTCGATCCCTGTGAGTTCCCGCCAGTTGCTGTTCAACACGACCTTGTCATCGTCGGACGGACTAACTCAAGTTCGGGTGGCTGTCGCGGTGATCTATGGAGATGGGCAAGGCAACGAGGTCCGCGTCGAGGGCCTGCCATCTTCGTTGGCCGTGGTCCCGGTAGGAGCAGGCTCCCTTGAGATTCCGATCGGGGTTATCGTCGTGCTCACGGCGATCCTTGGCGGGGGCTTGGTCGTCGCCCAACGAACGATCGGCCTTCCCCTGCTCGGCCGCGCGGGAGCGGATGAGATTTACTTGCTCCACCGAAGCGGCCTCGTCCTGAAGCACTATTCGATCCATCCTTCGCTGAAGTCGGACTCTGACATCGTCGGTGGAATGATGGCCGCGGTCCGCATGTTCGTCGAGGATTCGGTGAGTTCCACCGCGGGCCCGTTGCGGGAGATCCGTTTCGGTGCCGGAAACATCGTCTTCGTGAACGGGAGGAACGTCACCCTGGCGGGAGTCAACGCGAAGGGGAACCAAGCGCAATTCGCACTTCGCGCGAAACGATTCCTGCGACAATTCGAGCGGGTGAATGGCGATGCGCTAAGCAACTTCGACGGGATGGCCGGTCGTCTAACCGGCGTCGACTCGGTGGCACAAAAGTTCGGACGCAATCCAAGGGCGCCTGCTGCGGCAATCCCACCTTTCGCCGGGGATGTCCCCCGGCAGTAACAGCGCGTGTCACGGCCAAGCGATGCTCACTCGACGCCCTGACCCTTGCCGAGGGATTGTTGGACGCCGCGTTGTCCCCCTGTCACGGAACGCCCCGGACTCGGGACTATCGAGGAGGGACCCATACGACGTCCTCTCCAGGCTTGCATCGCGCATCACCGGTCAGCGCGACCTTACGCTGGAGCAAGTAGCTCATCCGCACTCCGCGGGATAAACGTTCCCCTCCGAACGGGCACGTTTATCTAGGCTCCCTCCGTTCGAACTCGCGGTCGGGGGCCGGGTTCTGGACGAGCTGCGCGACGCGATTGCCTTGCTCTTCAAGCGGAAAGGCCGCGAGGAGCTGAGCGAGAGGGAGTTCGTCCTCTCGGCGTCGATGGACTTGCGATGGTTTCCGCCCCGCGATGCCCAGCGACTGTTGCAGCTCGGGATCGAGACGAAACTGCTCCAGTCCCACGACGGTTCGATTCGACCCGCGTTCGACGTGGCGTCGATCGAGGTGCCGCGGGATTACGTTCCGAGCGCAGCGATTCTCGAAACGCCGACGCCAGCGGGCGAGGATCTCTTCGTCCGGATCGTCGACGCCATCGCGGCCCGAACCGAGGAAGAGCGGAAATCGATCATCGGCCTCATCAACGGAGTCCAGGAGAAGATGGATGTCGAGATCGAGGTCGCGGCCCTCATCGCGGCCTGCCAAGCAGGCGTCGACGTGATCCCGTTCATCGGGCCGCTGAAAGCGCGTCTTGGCTTGACGTAACTAGGTCCGTTCCTCGTTCATTTTCATCAAATCGCCGAGGGTGAGCCCGGCCGATGCGGCGGCCTTCTTCGCGGCGATCGCCTGGACGCGTTCCTTCAGCTTGATCCCGAGTTCCCGCTCGAGTTTCCGGACGAGCTCATCGCCCGGCGTCATCATTCCGGATTCGAGTTTCGCGATCACGCTGACCCGCTCGTTGATCTTCGCGCCGAGGTCCGCTTGCTTCCATCCCCGCGCTTCCCGCGCGCTCCGGATCTTCTGCGAAAAATCTTCAACGAGTTCAAGCTCGCCACCTTGCGTGTAGACGTCCTTCGGGGTCATGCGCCGCGTCCGAGCTTCGAGGCGTTGGGCGATGACCGGGGGCATCGTACTGCGACGAAGGGCCGGCGTCGCCACCTCGTCACCGAAGCGCGCGCAGTCGTTGCAGACCGCCAGAACCGTCGCCTCAATGGCGACATTCTTCAAGCGCGGAACGTCGGCGCCACACAATTCGCAGATCACGCAATCGGGCCCGCAAAGGCTAAATAAAAAGTGCTTGGTATATAGCCTTCGTCTTTCGGCCCACCTATCGGACGATTCTATGGACGAGGAACAAATCCGCGAATTCTCGGAGAAAATGTCGGAGCGAATCGCCTCGCTGGAAGACAAGAACGATAAGCTCCTTGAGACCGCTCGGCGAGTGGAAGGCGAAAAACGGTATGTCGAGACGGAGCTCGGTCGGCTGCAAAAAGAGATTCGCCGGCTCAAACAAGAGCTCGATCGTCTCAAGAGTCCGCCCCTGATCATCGGGAACGTCCGGGACATCCTCGCCGACGGCCGAGTGGTCGTGAAGTCGTCCACGGGCCCCGATTTCATCGTCAACGCGGCGGATTACATCGCGAAAGAGAACCTCGTCGTCGGCGCACGCGTCGCGTTGAACAAGCAGACCCTCGCCGTGATGGGCGTCCTTCCGCCATCCCTCGATCCGATCGTCACCGGCGCCGAGATCATCGAGAAGCCGCAGATCACCTACGAGGACATCGGCGGACTCGAGATCCAGATGCGCGAACTGCGAGAGGCGGTGGAAGATCCGCTACTCAAACCAGATCTCTACCGCAAGGTCGGCATCGAGCCGCCGAAAGGCGTCCTGCTCGTCGGCCCTCCCGGAACCGGGAAGACCCTTCTCGCGAAGGCGGTCGCGAATCGCACCCAGGCCACGTTCATCCGCTTCGTCGGGTCCGAGCTCGTTCAGAAGTACATCGGCGAAGGGGCGCGCCTCGTTCGAGAGCTGTTCCAGCTCGCGCGAGAAAAAGCCCCCTCGATCGTGTTCATCGACGAGCTCGACAGCGTTGGCGCGAAGCGGCTCGAAATTGCGACGTCAGGGGACCGCGAAGTGCAGCGGACCCTCATGCAGCTCCTGGCGGAACTGGATGGCTTCAATCCGCTCGGCGAAGTAAAGATCATCGGCGCGACGAACCGACCGGACATCCTCGACGACGCGCTCATGCGCCCCGGACGGTTCGACCGAATCATCGACATCCCGGTCCCGAGCCAGGAAGCCCGAACGACCATCTTCCGGATCCACACCCGCAAGATGAGCGTCGCGGGGGACGTCGACTACGGCGTCCTCGCCGCCCGATGCGATGGCGGGACGGGGGCGGACATCCACGCGATGTGCACGGAAGCGGGCATGTTCGCGATCCGCGAGGACCGCGATGTCGTGACGATGTCGGACTTCGAGCGCGCGGTCGAGAAGGTCCTCGGCGAGAGCCCGATCCGATCCCAAGACCAATCGGGCGCGATGTACGCGTGAGTTCGACCTTTGTTCGCGGCATTCCTAAATAGGCCCCCCACTGTCCATTGACTTGAAGCGAGGGCCTTCGTGGCGAAAGCGAACCACTGTCCGATTTGCGATGTCACGGTGAAACCGGAGAACCTGCTGCGGCACCTGAATGAGACGCACCCGCGGCATCCCGATGTGCCGGCCATCGCCGAGAAGTTGCGGAAAGAAGGGCGGACCGTGGCGCCGAGGACGGCCCGCTTGCCGGTCCGTCTCCGCAGATGGCAGATCGTGCTGGCCGTCGGCCTCGCGTCGATTCTCATCGGCGTTTACATCGCCGCCCCGTACTTCGATCCCAACCGGAACTTCGGGATTGATTCGTGCATCGAGCACACCGCAATCCCCTCGGGGATCCCGTACCACATGCATCCCGCGCTCTCGATCGTCATCCTCGGAAACACCCAGCCAATCCCCGCGAACATCGGCATTACGAGCGCCTGTATGCATCCGGTTCATACCCACACCCAATCGGACCCGACCACGGGCATCGTGACGATTCATGTCGAGACGCCGATCCTTCACACGTTCTATATTCGCGACTTCTTCTCTGTCTGGAATCAGCCGTTCAACCAGAACCAGATCCTCGACCGCCAAGCGGACGCGACCAACCACGTTCGAATGACGGTGAACGGAACCCCGAGTTCCGCGTACGAGGCCCTCTCCCTCTACGACGGACAGCAAATCCAGATCACCTACGGTCCATGAGATGACGTCTCCGGATGGCGTACCATAATCTTTATGGCGGCTCCTAGTTTAGCCCGGGTTTGCAATGGTCCGGCCCCTCGTCCGCGATGAGGGCGGCCTGAGCACGCTTTGGTCGTTCGTCGGTGTGCTCGTCCTCGTCATCGCGATCCTCGGCGTGTATTACGGGTACGTCGTCCCGAAGTTCGCCCCGCCGCCGATCCGTTCGCAGCTCGGGGACACCGTCCATGTCAACTACGTCGGATCGTTCCAGACGACCGGGCTTGTGTTCGACACCAGCATCCTCGCGATCGGGCAAGACAACGCCTCGTATCCGAAGGCTTTCTCGTTCACATGGCATCCCACTTGGTCGCCGCTCAGCGTGGAGATCGGCGCCGGCGGCGTCGTGAAGGGATTCGAAATCGGGGTCCAAGGCCTGGCGGAAGGCGAATCGAAGACGGTCGCCGTGCCTCCCGACCTCGGATACGGCTCCGCGGACCCTGCGAAATTCATCGTCAAGTCAATCCTCGAGCCCGTGCCCGTGCGGTTCACCATGAACGCGTCCGACTTCCTGGTGGCGTACCACATACCGGCCGTCTCGGGGATGAACGTCACCGATCCCTTCTGGGGCTGGAGCGCCACAGTGAGCGTCGCTGAGACCGTCGTCACCGTCACGAACAGCCCGATTCTGGGCCAGATCGTCCATCCGTACCGCGCGTGGATGGCCCAGGTCGTCTCGATCGACTACGGCAAGAACGCGGGCCGCGGAGAGATCCTAGTCCGCCATCTGCTCGATTCCTCGTCCGTCGATCGCGTGGGTGCAAAGGACGCGAACGGAAAGGTGCTCTTCGTTGTCTCGGCCGTCAACACGGATGCGGGCACCTACACCCTCAACTACAACGATCCGACGAAGGGGCGAGTCCTGATTTTCCAGGTGACGATGGTCAGCATCTCGCGGTTGTTCTGAGGTCGGCCCATGGCCTCGCTGGGCGACTGGCTCCAGGGGCTCTTCGCGTTCCTCGGGCCGGCCGGCGTCCTGGTCGCGCTGTTTCTCTTGTTCGTGATCGACGCCGCGATCGTCCCAGCGCTGCCCGAACTGGCGGTGGCCGTCACGTTCCTGTACGGCCTCCCGGACTACGACCCGTGGCTGCGGGCACTCTTGCTCCTCGGGATGGCGGTTGGCGGCGAGTTTACCGGCAACACGCTCCTGTACCTCTGGGTCCGAAAGCTCATCGTCGATCGAGGCCTTCTTCCCCGGCCCATCCAACGCGCAATGACGGGCTGGATGCAGTTCCTGATTGTACCGGATGAGCGCATCATCCTCCTCAACCGCGTCGCACCGGTCGTCCCGTTCGTCGGAGCGTTCATCGCGGTCCTCAAATGGAGTTACCGAAAGTCGATCGCGTACGTCGTCATCGGCGCGGCGGCCAAGTACTCGCTCCTCCTCGTCCTGGTCGGAGGCTTGCGGCTCGCGTACAATCGGGACGTCGCTACGACCATCACCGTATCCGCCATCCTCATCCTCGTCGCCGTCTCCCTGGCGGGTGCATACCTCTATCGACGGCGCGCGCGGTCCCTGCAGAAGGCGACCTAGTATTCGTGGCGGGCGTATCGGGCGGGCGCGAGCGGTTTGCCTGCAAGGAGTCGGAGATCCCCCCGGATCCATGTGAACAGGGTCCGAAGGTACCCGTCGCGTTCCAGCCGGCGCACAGAGAGGCCGACATACAACGCCGGATCGTAGACGATGCGGCCTTTCTCGCGGATCCGGAAGCCGACATCGACGTCGTCGGAGTGCGGGAGGTTACGGTACCCACCGACCGCATCGAAGGCACTCTTCCGAAATGCGGAATTCGTCCCGCCGGTACCATAGAGTCCAGCGAGCGCCGCGGCTCGGATGAATCCGCGGATGAAGAAGTAGAGAAGGCGCGCTTTCGCTCCCCCGTCGAGCGGACCGTCGGGTCCGCAAACCGCGACGACATCCGGATCGTGGAAGTCGGCCAAGATTCGCTCCAGCCAGCTCGGGGGAATGCGACAATCCGCATCCGTCGTCGCGAAGAAGTCCGTCCGCGCAATGGCCGCGCCATCGTTCCGGGCACCGCCGATGCCGGCACTCGTCTGCACGATGACCCGGTCGGCGTGCGCTGCGGCGAGGTCCCGGGTTCGGTCGAGGCTCCCGCCGTCCACGACGATGACCTCGAAGTCGCTCCGAGAAAGGGTCTGGTCCTCGAATTGCCGCAGGAAGGCCTCGATGCCCTGTTCCTCGTTGTAGGTCGGCACGATGACGGAGATCCTCACGCGGCCGCCCCCATGCGTTCGGCAAGTGCGAGCCCGCGCAGGATCACCTGGTCCGTGTTGATGTAATCGAATTGGCCGAACCGGCCTAGGAGCTCAATCCCAATTCGATTCGCGTATCCTTTGACAAGATCGAGGTTGGAGCGATGGGTCAGGTCGAACACCACGTAGGCGTACCGCGTCCTCGCGACCTTTGCCATTCGGACATCGGCGCGCCCGAAGATGCCCATTCGGTCCGCGTGGGCGACGACGTGCTCGATGAGGGTATCGTCCGTCGAGGACCAGATAGCGTCGCCCGGGTCGCACGTCATCTCAGCGACGGCGGAACTCGCGCCGTCCGGGGCGACGCGGTCCGAGAAGTTGCTCGGGAACGAGATCCGGTTGAACCATCCGTCCTCCGGCGTCGGGAAATAGACCCAGCTGAAATCGTTCAGCTTCGGCCGATCGAGGCCGAGCATGACCGTGACCAAAGATCGGTGGGTCAACGACTCCCCCGCTGTCCGCACATCTTTCGGCGCGTCCGGCAGCGCACGGACCAAATCCGGGATCGGGATCGTCGATACGAGCCGATCGTATTCCCGCTCGGTGTGACCGTCGCTCACGGTCCAGCCGCCACCCCGTGGGCGAATCGTCGTCGCGCGGAATCCCGTGCGGACCTTGTGGACCTTCGGAAGCAGCCCTCGGACGAGGCTCTCGACCCCACCTTCGCGGGGATACAGGAAGTTCAGCTGGTGCGTGTAGCCTTCCGTCGGAACGCCTAGACTCGCTCGGACGACGTCGACTAATGGGGGATCCGGCACGCGGCCGTCCACCCAATCGACCGCCATGCGCGCCGCCGGGGTCTTCCAGATCTTCTCGTTGTACGGGAGCAGATACGCTTCCGTGATCCCTTTGCCGAAGCGCTGGTACATCCACTCCTTGAAGTTCGTCGGGGTCCGCGAGGTCCCGGCCGCGCGCGCGAGATACGCTTCGATGTACCCCATGAGACAGGCGACGTTGTCTTCGATCGGGAGCTCGGACAGGCCGTTTTCGAATGGATACTTGACGTAGCGGCCTTTGTAGTAGATCTTCGTGTTCCGCCGTCGGCGCGAGACGTTGTCGCCCAGCAAATCCTCGTAGAACCGCATCGCCTCGGGCTTGCGGGAGAAGAGGATGTGAGATCCGTGCGGGTCGAAGGTGAATCCGTCCGCCGTTAGGCTGCGACACAGGCCTCCGGGCCGGTCGTCCGCCTCGAGGACCTCTGCGTCCTTCAGCCGAGACGCAAGGACGAGGCCGGAGAGGCCACCGCCCAAGATGCCGATCACGGTGGCTCCAGAGGGGCGCCGCGTATTAATGGATGACGCGGCTATGCGGCGACGAGGCGCTCGTACACTTGTTCTAAACGCCTCGTGCAGCGTTCGACGGAGTACGGAAGGGCGCTCTCCCGGGCCGCCTCGCGCATTTTGTCGCGGTTCCGCAAGCATCGGATGATGGCGGTCGAGCAGGCCCGGACGTCCGCCGGGTCGAACAACGCCCCATTGACTCCATCCCGCACGAATTCCGGGATCGCCCGGTAGTTCGCCCCCGCGACCGGGCGACCGGACGCGAGTGCCTCGAGGACCACGAGGCCCTGGGTCTCGAACTTCGACGCGATCGCCAGTGCGTCGGCGGCGGCATAGTACTTTGGCAGATCGGCGTCGGGCACGAATCCCGTGAAGATGACGTCCCCGGACAGGTCGAGGTGTTGTACGAGAGAATAGTACTTCTCGATGTACGGCCCCGTGCCGACAATCAGGAGTTTCGTCTCCGGGTTCGCTTCGAGGACCTTCGGGAACGCACGGATGAGGGTCGGGAGATTCTTCTCCGGGGCCACGCGTCCGACGTGCATGATGACATCGTGGCCGTTCAGTCCCCACTTCGTCCGGATGCCGGTCCCGGAGATGTCGGGTCGGAATCGCTCCGGGTCTACGCCGGTCGGGATGACGTCCGCGATCTGTGCTTTCGGAGAGAGGGCGAGAATTTCATCCAGGATCGCGCGGCTCGGAACGACGACGCCCTGGGTCTTTCGGAGGAAGATTTTCAGGTAAAAGCGGAGTCCGCGTTCGAGCAGGTGGAGGTTCAGGCCGAATGGGGAATAGAAGGCGAGCGTGTCATGGATCATCGTATGGAACGTCGAGAGCCGCGGGATCTTCGCCTGCCA
>DATEGJ010000094.1:0-5951 GCA_035280105.1 Thermoplasmata archaeon | reverse complement strand
CTCCCGCTCTCTGAGGTCTTCCGCGCTCCAAGTGTCATTGCGGTATTTGTGCCGAAGGGATTGGTTGGAGAGGCACTATCCTACCTCAGTGCGTTCGGTTTCGCGCAGGTGGACCTTCCCGCGGGCGTAGGCAGCCCGAATGACCTCCTCGAAGCGGCGATCGCCAATCGGGACAAGTGGAACGCCCGGCTCGACGAAATCGAGGGACGGTTGGAGAAGATGCGGGAACGCTATGCTGGGTTCGTCGTCGCGGCCGAGGAGGCGCTGGAGATCGAGGTCGATAAGGCCGAAGCCCCTCTCCGATTCGCGGTGAGCGACCACTCGTTCGTCATCGACGGATGGATCCCATCGTCGGGTTTCAGGCCGCTTCATGACCGAATGGACCGGCTTGGGATCTATGTCGAGTCCGGCGAACCTAATGAGGCGCACGCAACGGAGGCGCCGCCCGTCCTCTTGAGGAACCCAAGGCCCGTGCGGCCGTTCGAATTCCTCATTCAACTGTACTCCACGCCGAGCTATCAGGAGCTCGACCCCACGTTATTCCTGTTCATCGCGGCTCCGTTCTTCTTCGGGTTCATGGTCGGAGATGTCGGATACGGCGCCCTGTTCGTGGCGATGGGGGTGGTCGCCGCAATCCGCCTGAATCGAAAGAGCATCTGGTGGCAAATCCTCTTTGTGACCGCGGTCGGGGGCGTCTGGTCGGTCCTGTTCGGTCTCTTCGTCTTCGGTGAGGCGTTCGGCCTGCCGTTTCATCCCGCAACCGGTCACCTCGAGGAATTGAGCTGGGAATCGTTCGGACTGTTCGTCCCGATTCCGACCCTCATCCACAAGGCGTTCGGGATTGGCGACATGATCTACCTGTCGATCCTGTTCGCCTCCTTGCACCTCGGGACCGGATACGTCATCGGGTTCGTGAACGAGGTCCATCACAACAAGAAGCACGCGATCGCGAAACTCGGATGGTTCATGTGTCTCTTTGGCCTGTTCACCCTCCTTACCTACTCTGTGCAAACGAATCGGATCGCCAACTGGGTCTGGGCGGTACCGCTCGGTTGGTTTCCTCGGATGCTCGAGCCCTTCGGCCTCCGCAGCTCCTTGGGCATCGCAATCCCTCTTGCGTCCCTTCTCTTGATCCTCGGGGCGTTCCTCGGACTTTTTGAATCGGTCATCGCTCCGATCGAGGTCGCGAGCCTCCTCGCGAACATCTTGTCGTACATGCGGTTGGCCGGCATTGGAATCGGAAAGGCTGCGATCGCCGCGGCCTTCAACGTCCTCATCCTCAAAGGCTTGGTCTTCTCGGGTCAAGTCGGCCTCGCGATCTTCGGCGTTGTCTGCCTAGTCCTGGCCCAGACGCTCGTGTTCCTCCTCGGTTGGATCTCGGCCGGGATCCAAGCCCTGCGTCTCAACTACTTTGAAGCGTTCATCAAGTTCTTCAAAGGCAACGGAATCCCGTTCCGCCCTTTTGGAATCCGAGCGACACAGGAGGTATAGGAGAATGGCAGGCGACCTAACTGCGATTGCCGCAGCGTTGACCATGGCTGGGACAGGAATCGCGACCGCATGGACACAGAAAATCGTCGGCGGGGCAACCGTCGGGGCGATGGCCGAGAAGCCCGAGTTGTTCGGGCGTGGCCTGGTCCTGATGGCCCTTCCGGAGACGATTGTCGTGTTCGGGCTCATCATTGCCCTGCAGCTGCTGGCCAGGGTGGTTTGAAAGGGTCGGCATGGGGCTCGAGTCGGTCGTCGAGGACGTCCTCGGACGAGGGCGCTCCGAGGTCGAAGAGATTCGCCGCGCGGCCCTAGCGGAGCGCGATCGAGTCTTGCACGTTGCCTCGGTCGATGGAGCGAAGCTCTTGGAGATCCGAGAGCAGGAGGCGAGGCAAGCCGCGGAACGCCTGCGAGTCCAAGCCCTCGCGCGAGCGGAACTCGAAAGCAAGAAGATCGTGCTCTCCGCGGAGAAGCAGCTCTTGGACAAAGTGTACGAGAGGGTCCTCGAGAATTTGTCCGTCCTCGAAGGGAGAGAGGCCATCCTCCAATCGATGCTCAAACAGCACGCGGCCGATTGGAAGGCGGGAAAAGTCTATTGCGACCCAAAGGACGCCAACCTCGTCCGCTCCGCGGTCGGGTCCAGCTTTGCTGAGACCATTGACTGCGTGGGAGGCATTGTGATCGAAAGCGGGGACGGGACCCGCCGCATCGACCTTCGGTACGAGACGCTCCTTGCGGACGTCTGGCGCGATTCGATTCGTGAAGTCGCGGAGGCTCTATGGCCACATCGATGAATGCACTCACGACATCATACCTTGGGCAGTACTGGCGCCGCCTCATGCGGTACGTTCCGCTGGAGAGCGGGAACTATCCGTACGTAACGGCCCGCGTCCGAGCGAAGAAGGCGGCTCTGCTCTCCCCTGATGTCTACGAGCGGATGCTCCAGATGGAGATCTCCGAGATCGCGCGCGTGATCGGAGAGGGCGCATACAAGTCGGAAGTCCTCGCCGCTGCGTCGAAAGCATCCGGCGTCGACCTCATCGAACTGGCGACGAGTCGGAACCTCGGCGCGGTGTTCGCTCAGATCATCGGCTTTTCTGAGGGCGAACTGCGACAGATGATCGGATGGTACTTGGACCGGTTCGATGTGCAGAACATCAAGACGATCGTCCGCGGCAAGACGTTCGGCGCATCGGCTGCAGAAATCCTGGAAGATCTCGTCGCGGCTGGGAGCATGAAAGAGACGTTCCTCCAGACCCTCGTCGACCTTCCGAGCTTGGACGAGGTCTTCGATCGGCTGGAGGGGACGATCTACGCGCAAGCCCTTGCCGCGCTCGACAAAAAGCCGTCCGAGATGGCGCGGTGGAACGAATGGGAAGACGGTGTCACCCAATTGTACTACGAGCGGCTGCTGTCCGTAGTACCTGAGCGCACCGACGGGACCCGCCTCATGCGCGAGTTTGTGCGCCGCGAAATCGATATCGTCAATCTGAAGACCCTGCTCCGGCTGTGGGCATCAAAGGCGACTCTGCCGTACGATCCTTTCGTGCCAGGAGGCTCTGAGATCCCGACGGACGATCTCGCCGAGATGGTGCAGATGGACATCACCGCCCTCACGGCGCGGCTTCGCGAGTACGCGCTCACCGAAGAGTTGTCGTCCCGTGTCAAGGATTTGCAGGCGCTCGGGGTCGGCCAGCTCGTGCGCACGGTCGAAAAGCTTCACTTGCTGCAAGCGGGGCGGTACGCCCATGTCCACCCTCTTTCCGTCTTGCCGATCCTCGACTACATCGTGCGCAAGGACCGGGAGGTCCAGAACCTTCGAATCGTCGCCCGAGGGAAGGAGAGCGGGTTGTCCCCCGAGGTCATCCGGGAGCTCCTGGTGATCTAAGATGGAGCTCGCGGCGGTCGGCCGGGACGAATTCGTCCAAGGGTTCAAGCTCGCGGGAGTCCGTAAGACCTTCAGCGTCGCGCGCGACGCCATTGAGTCCCAGGTCGCGAAAGTCCTCGAGGATCCCGACGTCGGAATCCTTATCCTCAGCGCGGACGACATGACCGCCCTCAGTAACACGATGCGACGCCGACTCGAGACGACGCCTCGTCCCGTGGTCATCGCGGTCGGCAAACGTGAAGAGGAAGACCTCCGAGCGAAAATCAAACGCGCGATCGGAGTCGACCTGTACAAGTGATCCGTTCCGAGAGGGAGAAATCAAGATGGCGATGACAGGAAAGACGAAAGAGGCAGCCCGCAAGGCCGCGGGCGAGATCTACCGAGTCGCGGGACCGGTCGTGACCGCGACCGGCCTCCGCCCGCGCATGTACGATGTCCAGTTCGTCGGCGAAGAGCAGCTCCTCGGGGAAGTCATCCAAGTCGTGGGTGACAAGACGATCATCCAGGTATACGAAGACACGAACGGGGTCCGGCCGGGCGAAGCCGTCCTGGATACCGGCGGGCCGCTCGTCGTCGAACTGGGTCCGGGCCTCCTCGGGAGCATCTACGATGGCATTCAACGGCCCCTGCCGGTCCTCCAGAAGGTGATGGGTGACTTCGTCCTCCGCGGGGTGAAGTCCCCCGGGCTCACGCGGGAGAAGTCGTGGGCCTTCAATCCGAAGGTGCAGCCGGGGCAGGCCGTCGGACCGGGCGACGTCGTGGGTACGGTTCGGGAGGCCAAGAACGTCGAGCATCGGATCATGGTCCCCCCGACCTTCCGCGGTGGAAAGGTCGCACAGATTCGCGAGGGGACGTTCAAGGTCGACGAGGTCGTCGCGCAGCTCGACAACGGGGAACAGGTGAAGCTGTACCAAACTTGGCCGGTCCGCAGGGCGCGGCCGGTGACGGATCGGCTCATGCCGACGATCCCGCTCGTAACCGGCCAGCGCGTCCTCGACTTCCTGTTCCCAATCGCGAAAGGTGGAACCGCGGCGATCCCGGGAGGGTTCGGGACGGGCAAGACGGTGACCGAGCAACAGCTCTCAAAATGGTGCGATGCGCAGGTCGTCATTTACATCGGATGCGGGGAGCGCGGGAACGAGATGACCGAGGTCCTGTCCACATTCCCGAAACTCGAGGACCCGTACACCGGCGCACCGCTGATGGAGCGGATGTCCCTCATCGCGAACACGAGCAACATGCCCGTGGCCGCGAGAGAGGCGTCCGTGTACACGGGGATGACATTGGCGGAATACTACCGCGACATGGGATACAACGTCGCGTTGATGGCAGACTCCACGTCGCGATGGGCCGAGGCGATGCGGGAAATCTCGAGCCGGCTCGAGGAGATGCCTGGCGAGGAGGGCTTCCCGGCGTACTTGTCCGCGAGGCTGAGCGAGTTCTACGAGCGCGCGGGCCGGGCGAAGACGCTCGGGGGTCTCGAGGGCTCCGTCAGCGTGGTCGGCGCGGTCTCTCCGAGCGGCGGAGATTTCTCAGAGCCTGTTACACAGGGAACGCTTCGCATCGTGAAGGTGTTCTGGGCCCTCGATACCGCGTTGCGGGCCCGTCGGCATTTCCCGGCGATCAACTGGCTGCAGTCGTACAGCTTGTACACCCAAACCCTGGAGGACTGGTTCCGAAAGAACGTGAACGAGGACTGGCCGAGGCTACGATCGTGGACACAGCGCACGTTGCAGGAAGAGGCGGAACTCGAGGAAATCGTCCGTCTCGTCGGCGCGGACGCGCTTCCGCCGGACCAACAACTCACGCTCGAGGTGGCCCGAATGATCCGTGAGATCTTCCTGCAGCAAAACGCATACCACCCTATCGACACGTTCTGTCCTCCCGAGCGTCAGTTCAAACTCATCAGCGCGATCAAGAAGTATTCCGACCTCGGACAGAAGGCCGTGAAGCTCGATGTCCCGACGAAGGACGTCGCGGCGTTGAAGTCGCGAGAACTCCTGACGCGGGTGAAGTACGAATCGGATTTCGACGAGGAGCTCGCGAAGACGCTCACCCAAATGGACGAGGAGTTCAAGCGCATGGGGGCGACCTAGGTGCCGACGGAATACCGGACGATCACAGAAATCGCGGGGCCCCTCATCTTCGTCGAGAAGACGGAGTGGGTCGGGTACGGCGAGCTGGTCGAAGTCGGTCTACCGGACGCCACGCGAAAGAGAGGCCAGGTCCTCGATTCCTCGAAGGACATTGTTGTCGTGCAGGTGTTCGAGGGGACCGCCGGGATCGACCGTCAGTCCACGGTGAAGTTCCTCGGGGAAACAATCAAGCTCAATGTGTCGCGTGAAATCCTGGGCCGAATCCTGAGCGGGGCAGGTGAGCCAATCGATGGCGGCCCGCCCGTTGTCCCGGAGAAACGAGTCGATATCACGGGGGCCGCGATCAACCCGTACTCGCGCGAGCACCCCGCGGAGTTCATCCAAACAGGCATCTCAACCATCGACGGGCTCAACACCCTGGTCCGAGGCCAGAAGCTCCCGCTGTTCTCCGGCGCGGGGCTCCCGCACAACGAAGTGGC
>DATEGJ010000093.1:0-3704 GCA_035280105.1 Thermoplasmata archaeon | reverse complement strand
CCGAAGCAAGTTCTACAAGAGTTACCGTCGGGGCGAGGAACTCGATCATCTCGCGTTTCGTGTGACGAAGGTCCGGCCGGCGTACGACGAGCTCGTTGAGAAAGGAGCACGTCCGGAGGTGGAGCCCTTCAAGGATGGGAGGTACGAATTCGCGTTTGTGAGCGATCCGGATGGAATTTGGATAGAGCTACTCGGACGTTCGGCCCACTAGGTCGGCGATGCGACTACCGGAAGCACCAACTCGTGTCGAGGTAACAGGTGAGTCGCGTTTTCGCCGTTTGGTTATTCCAACCGGAGCGTGTCGGTGATCGTCATCTATTGCACCATTCCACCTGGGCAAAACGCCCCGGTCGGGATTCGAACCCGAGCACCCGGCTCGACAGGCCGGGATCATAGACCGCTAGACCACCGGGGCAGCGGTCGTCGCCAAAGTTCGCGGGCTAATTATCCTTTGCGCCGCGACCGAGGTCGGCTATCGATCACGCCGCTCGTCGCTCGAAGATCGGGAGCAACGCGATCGCGACGACGACGGCGACTAGCGCCGCGGCCAACAGGATCGCCGAGGGAATCGTCGTCGCGGGAACGATTCCGGCAAGGGCAAGGTCCGCGGCAAGAATCGGCACGAACACGGCCAATATGGAGGCGACCAACAATCGAAGGACCGCATGCGTCAGAGCACCGCGGATCCGCTTTCTCTCCGATGCGTCCAGTCGAGTCTCATACAGGGGAGCAAACCGCTCCGCGAGAATCCGGAGTTCAACGCTGGCAATCGCGAGGGTTAGATAAGCCAGATCCAGGCCCACAGAGACTCCGACGACGAATGCGTGCACGACGAAGTACGAAGCTGCAATGCACGCAAGACCAAACGGGCGGATCCAAGCCCATCCGAAGGCGGTCGCGAGCCCGAGGACTGCGAGACCGAAAACGAAGAGGGAAAGGAGCGAGCCCACCCACCGTGGGTCGGGTGCTCGCAGGATCTCGACGAACGTCCACACCGCCAAGAGGATGAACGTCGCGGTCGGGGCCACCCGGAGGGCCCGCGCGCTCAGGTCGGTCGAGACCATGTCCGCATCCTCCGTAGGGACAGCGCGAGCGGTGTTGCGGGATCCCAGTCGACAACTTCCGCCACGCGCCGCATCTGGGTGATTAGGTTCTCGCGTTCCATCTGCAAGATCCGATACGCGGTCTCGTCCTCCGGCCGCTGCGTCCCGAGCCGCCATTCAATCGCAAGAGGCGACGGCGAGACGATCGCGACCTCGTAGCCGCGGCCCGCCAGGCCGATGACGGCGTTGAGCGTCGAGGAGTCGTGTAGCGGCGACACGAGGACGACGAGGCAGTCGCGCGGAAAGAACCGAGAAAGGACCCAGGCAGTGTGTGCAAAGGGCCACTCGCCTCCCGGTCGCACATGGATGAGATGATCGAGGATCCGGTAGAGTTGCTTCCGCCCGAACGCGGGCGGCACCCAATCGAGCACGTCCCGTTGGACAATCAGCCCGACGCGATTCTTCGATGCGAGCACGTGTTCCGCAATCCCGAGCGCCGCGCGGACTCCATGCTCGATCGGATTCTCCGTCTCGGTTCCCACGAACGCCTCCTTGCGGGCGTCGACGACAATCACGACGTCGCCGGACCGCTCCCCCTCGTATTCGTTCGAGTACAGTGAGTCGAACCGGGCGGACGCTTTCCAGTTGATTCGCCGCACGTCGTCGCCCGGAACATATGTTCGAATTCCCCAGAAATCGGTGCCCACACCGATCTGGCGGGATGGCACCTGCCCAAACCAGGGACGCGTTCGATGCGGTTGCAATCGCGTGCGTCGTAGGTCTTCCATGGCGGGAGCGACGACGAGGCGCGAGTCGACCGCCGCCACGGCGTCCTCGCTGCCCAAGGCGAGTGGATCGAGCGATCGCACCCGCACGGGCCCCAGATGAAAGTCGCCTTTCACGGAAGGCCTGACGGTGTACGCGATCACCGCAGACCCGCCTCGTTCCAAGCTCACGACGACATGATTTGTCCCTTTTGTGACGGCCAATTCTCTCGGAATCACGTCGACAATCTCGACGAGGTCGAGGGCTGCGCCCCCGTTGCGGATAACGAGTTCCACGTCGACGTCCCAGCCCGCCTGGGCACGATCCCGAGAGAGCGAGCGCAATGCGACGACGCGCGGAGGGGCCGGCGGGGAGAGCGAGCCGAGCGCGAGGAAGATCACGGGCGGCAAGGCCAGGAGGACGACCTGCCAGCTTCGGATCGCGAGTCCAAGAAGAAGGAGCGCGAGGGACGTCGCCGCGAGCCCACTCGCGAGGGGCGTCCTCATGTCACGGCACCTTGGGGACCGGGACTTGTCCGAGCACATCCGCGAGGACGCTCGATGTCCGCACGCCGCGAATCCAAGGGTCGGGCTTTAGGATCAGACGATGTGCGAGCGCTGGGACGGCGACGGTCTTGACGTCATCCGGCGTCACGAAGTCCCGCCCCGCGAGGGCAGCTCGCGCCCTAGCGGCCTTCAGGAGGGCGAGGGAGCCGCGGGGACTCGCCCCGATGTCGACTTGGCTGTGCGCTCGTGTGGCCGTGACGATGTCGACCATGTACCCCTCGACGGCCGCATCGACGTGGACGTCCTCGAGGGCCGCCTGCAACGCGCGGACCTCATCCGGCGTTGTGATGGCCTTGAGGACCGCCTCGTCCGTGCGACGTCTCCGCCGTCGTTCGAGGATCTCAATCTCCTGCTCGCGGTTCGGATAGCCGACGTCGATCTTCAGGAGGAACCGGTCGACCTGCGCTTCGGGAAGCGGGTACGTGCCTTCGTGTTCGATCGGATTCTGGGTCGCAATCACGAAGAACGGCGGATCGAGGCGGAATGTCTGCCCTTCAAGGGTCGCCTGTCGCTCCTGCATCGCCTCGAGCAACGCGGATTGGGTCTTCGGCGGCGCGCGATTGATCTCGTCGGCCAGCAGAACGTTCGTGAAGACCGGCCCGCGCCGGAGGACGAAGTCGCCGGTCTTGCGGTCGAACACGTATGTGCCCGTGATGTCCGCGGGCAACAAGTCTGGGGTGAATTGCACCCGGCGGAAATCCAGGCCGAGTCCCGCGGCGAATGACTTCGCGATCAACGTCTTTGCGAGGCCCGGGACGTCCTCGATAAGAACGTGGCCGTCGCCAAGGACCGCCCACAGGACGCGCTCAAGGACCGCTCGCTTCCCGACGATCACCGTCTCGAGGGCATCGAGGAGGGACCCGCCGATCTCTTGGACGGAAGCAACCTTCATCGCCACGCCTCCATCCTCCGCAAGACGCCGTCGAACTCGGGACTGAATCCGCCTCGAGACCGCACGCGACGAACCCATCGGGAGCGCTCGTCGAGGTCGGGGACCTGGAGGTGCACGAACTCCGCGAGGACGTCGTCCCCTAAGAGCCGCCTCAACGTCGCCGGGTTCCGCTGCACTTCGCGCATCGCTTCTGGGGTGAGGCCGAGCGCGAGCCGCATCCGTTCGAGGAACGCGGCGCGGGCCCGGGAGGCGACGAGGACCTGGCTGTAGGGAAGTCCGTTGGACGCGCGGCGTACGGCCGCCGCGAACGACGTGAGCGGTCCGTCGCGGACGATGGCGGGTGCGGCAGCCCCGATAAGCGGTACCGGCCGCGCGGTCCGGCGGCCGATCTGATCCCAGGCGAGGGCGGCGAGGACCGCAAGGAATGCGACCCCGAGG
>DATEGJ010000092.1:0-3251 GCA_035280105.1 Thermoplasmata archaeon | reverse complement strand
AGGTCACGCCTAGCGCGCGTTGGGAATCTTCGAGGACAGCCGGCCAACATGGGGAATCCGAGAGCGAGGGGAAATCATGGCAAGCTCCGCGAGGACACCAACCACCTTGCTCGAGTGGGCCCGGGCTGACCTCGCCGACCTGTCTCGCGAATTGAATTCAGGGCCCCAAGGTCTCTCGGCCGACGAGGCGAGATCCCGTCTTCGGCAATTCGGACCGAACGAGCTTCCTTCCGCGCGTAAGCCGAGCATCGTCGAGCGTCTCGTCGTCCAGATTCGGAATCTGTTCAACGTCCTCCTGTTCGTCGCGTCGGGTCTTTCGTTCGTCATCGGCATCGCGTACCACGACGCCGGATCTCTGCAAATGGGGTTCGTCATTCTCGGCGTCGTGATTTTCAACATCGTCTTCAACCTCCTCCAAGAGCGTCGCGCGGAAAAAGTCGTCGAAGCACTTCGGAGGCTCATCCCGTCGAACGCGAAGGTGGTGCGGGATGGGCTAGTCGTCCAAGTCCCGGTTGCGGAACTCGTGCTGGGGGACGTTTTCCAGATCGAGGAAGGAGACCGGGTCCCAGTCGACGCGCGCCTCCTGACGTCCTTCCGCGTGACCATCGACCAGTCGATCCTGACCGGGGAATCGTCGTTGCGCGAACGAGCGGCGAGTGCAACGCCCGGTGCGGAAGTCACCGATCCGACGGATTGTCCGAACCTGCTCCTAGCCGGCACGACGGTCACGTCGGGGACCGGGACCGCGCTCGTCCTCGCGACGGGCGCGAACACGGTCTTCGGCCGCATCGTCGCGACGACCCATGAAATCAAGGAGACGCCGAGCCCGCTGCAGCTCGAGCTCGGAAAGACGGCGAAGCTGAACTTCGTCGCGGCGTTCGCCGTGGGACTCGCATTCCTGCTCCTCGGGTTCGCGGTCCGCAATCTCTCGACCGTCGACGGGTTGCTCTTCATGATCGCGGTGATCATCGACCTGGTCCCCGAAGGGCTTCAAATCACCGTCACCCTGGCG
This sequence comes from Thermoplasmata archaeon, assembly GCA_035280105.1. GTDB lineage: Archaea > Thermoplasmatota > Thermoplasmata > RBG-16-68-12 > RBG-16-68-12 > RBG-16-68-12. Next base: position 2,239 of record DATEGJ010000092.1, on the reverse strand, counting down.
CTGGTGATCGCGAGCGTCGCGATGTCGCGCCGCAAGGTCGTCGTGAAGCGCCTCGCCGCGGTCGAGACGCTGGGATCCGCCACGGTGATCTGCACCGACAAGACGGGGACCATCACCGCCGGTCAGATGACCGTGCGAAAGATCTGGATGAACGCCACCGCCTTCGATGTGACTGGGGAAGGGTACAATCCGCAAGGGCAGATTTTGCACGGCGGGAAGAAGGTCTCTATCGCGGACCGCGCCGACCTCCGGAGGCTTTGCGAGATCGCGGCATTCGACAACACCGCGACGTTGACGCCTCCGCTCGATCGCAGCCGAAGACGCTGGACCGCGATTGGCGACACCACGGACGCGGCGCTCCTGGCTTTCGCCCTCAAGGGGGGATTCGAGGGGAAGTCTCGCATCGTCGAGAATCCCCGCATCGCGCTCATTCCGTTCGACTCGTCGCGGAAGATGATGACGAGCGTGCACCGCGACCGCAACGATCGAGTCCTCGCGTTTTCGAAAGGGGCCGCGCAGGTGATCCTCGAACGATCCTCGTCTTACCTTGCTGATGGCCGCGAGGAATCTTTGACCGCCGACAAGGGGAAAGAAATTCTCGACCAAGCGGAGCGGCTCGCGGGAGACGCGTTCCGCGTCCTCGCCCTCGCGTATCGGGCGCTCCCGGGTCCGATGGAGGAATACGCGTCGGACGCGGTCGAGATCGACCTCACCTTCGTCGGGCTCGTCGCCATCTACGATCCACCGCGACCCGACGTGGCGGAGGCCGTCCTCAAGGCGCGAGGCGCCGGGATCCGAGTCATCATGATGACGGGAGACCACGAGGCGACGGCCCAGGCCATCGCGCGGCGGGTCGGCATCCTCACGACGATGGATCATCGCGTCATGACCGGGGCAGAACTCAACGCGCTTCCGGAGCCGGAACTGGCAAGGGTCCTCGAGATCCCCGAACTCGTCTTCGCGAGGATCTCTCCGGACCAGAAACACCGCATCGTGAAAGCGCTTCGGGCGAAACACGAGATCGTCGCGGTGACGGGCGATGGCGTCAACGACGCCCCCGCCCTTGCCGAGGCCGATGTCGGGATCGCGATGGGCATCACGGGCACGGACGTCGCGCGGGAGACCGCGGACATGGTCCTCCTCGATGACAATTTCGCATCGATCGTCGCGGGCGTCGAGCTTGGCCGCGGCGTCTTCGACAACCTGAAGAAATTCCTGATTTACGTCTTCACGCACAACTGGGCCGAGCTGATGAGCTTCGTCGCGTTCGTGCTCTTGAACACGCCCTTGGCTATCGGCGTCATCCAGGTACTAGCGATCGACTTGATCATGGAAATCCCGACGTCGCTCGCTCTGACGGTCGAGCCGCCGGAGCCGCGCGTCATGGAGCGTCAGCCGCGGGGCCCGAAGAGTCGACTGTTCGACATGGGTGCCCTCCTCACCTCGGCGTACATCGGAGTCCCCGTCGGGATTGTATCCGTGCTCGCGGGCTTCGCGGTATGGTCTCGGGCCGGTTGGTCCCTCGGAATGCCCACGGTCCCGGATCCCGTCGTGTACGCGCAAGGTGTCGCTGTCGTCTTCACGGGAATCATGATGGGGCAAATGGGCAACGTATTCGCCCAGCGAAGCCACCGAGAGTCGGCATTCAGTTTGCCGATCGGCCGGAACAAGTGGCTCATCCCCGGCATGCTCGGGACGCTCTCGATCCTGCTCCTGCTGATCTACGTTCCGTTCTTCCAGTCGATCGTCGGGACGGCGTTCCTGCCGCCCATCGAGTGGGCGTACCTGGTCCTGATCGCTCCGATGGTCGTGGTCCTCGAGGAAGTTCGGAAAGTGATCGCGCGCCGCGCGTTCCCGGTTGCTGCGGTGCGTGTTCCGACGATCACTCCCGGACCCGCCCTGGAGACCGGGCTGATTCTCGAGCCGGAGGCGCGTGGGGTGCGTCGGGTGGCGCCGGGCTTCCGCATGGGAGGCGCCCCGGTGGTCCTCGCACTCTCCGGGCGCGAGGGCGTCGAGAACGCGATCCCCGTCGCTCTGAGTCTCGCCGCGTACTCGGGATCGGCTCTGATCGTGACGCGGGTGCTCGACGAGGAGGACCCCGATCGGTTTGGCGCAATCGAGGAGGACATCGATCGTCTCGCGCGGCAGGCCAGTGTTTCCTACGAGTTCCAGGACGTTCGGATCACAAAGGAGGCCACCCGGACAACGCAACTCGGTGCCGCCCTGCGTCGGATCGCCG
>DATEGJ010000091.1:0-8385 GCA_035280105.1 Thermoplasmata archaeon | reverse complement strand
GCTTCACATTCGACCTGGCTGCTTTCATGATCTCCTTGCCCGTCGCGGTGTCGCCCGTCAGGGAGACCATGTCGACCTTCGAGCTTTCGGCGAGCTCCTCGCCCACGACGGCCCCGGGGCCGGTGATCAGATTCACGACGCCGGCGGGAATCCCGGATTGGGCCACGTGCTTCCCGAGCTCGAGCGTCGTGAGCGGCGTCAAGGACGCCGGCTTGAGGACCGTGGTGTTCCCCGCCGCCAACGCGGGGGCGAGTTTCCATATCGCCATCATGAACGGGTAGTTCCACGGGGTGATTTGTCCGATGACGCCGACCGGCTCGCGGCGGATGATGCTCGTCGCGCCGTAGGCGTATTCCATCGAGGCCTGACCGCTCAGGGTGCGCGCGGCCCCCGCCATGAACCGCAAGTTGTCGACGGAGAACGGCAGGTCGCCGTCTCGCGCTTGTTTGATCGTCTTGCCCTGATTCTGCGACTCGATCGGAGCGAGGCGGTCCATGTCGGCCTCGATCAGGTTCGCCAGTTTGAACAACGCGGCGGAGCGGTCGCCAGGCGTCATCCGAGGCCACTTGCCCTTGTCGAACGCCACGCGTGCCGCATCGATCGCCGCTCGGGTATCCTCGAGATCGGACTGCGGCACCGCGGCGATTTTCCCGCCCGTCGCCGGGTTGATCACGGTATACGTCGCCTCGGTGTGGGACGGGACCCACTCGCCATTCACGTAGTTGAGATACTCCGATTTGCCCACGGGCTTGACCCCCAGTATGCGAGGTACGTCGCAGCCCGCTAAGTAGCTTTCGCGAGAGGATGGCTCGGACGTCTGGGACGATCGTCCGGTTCGACGCGGCGCGAATGCGAATTCCTTCAAGCGCCCGGCGAGCGGACGCGCTCGTCCCTTCCTCTCGAACGCGATATCCGGCCGGAATACTATAAGAGTTGGAGCCGGCGATGGCGCATCGATGCGATGAAAAGCCACAGCATTCACGTCGAAGAAAAGACCGTCTACAAATGCTCGTGCGGTGCAGAATTTGAGGATATCAAGCGAGCCGAAGGGCATCTCCGGCGGCCGCCGCAGGAGAGAAGTAAGCCCGCAAAGCCCAAAAGGCGCGCCTCCCGTCGAAGGGAACCTGTCATGACGACGATGACGGAAGTCGAGATCCCGGACCGCGGTCAGTGAAGCGCGTCGTTCCGGCGACCGCCCGGTGTGGCCGAGGCTCCAGTGGCGCGACGAGGTCGAAGAGAGCGCTCCTGGCTCGCAGGGTTCCACGCAGTCGAACGAGACCCAACTAGCGAGGTGGTTCCTCGCGCCCTTCCGCTTTCTTAGCGGCCGACCGCTTGGCGGCGCGCTGCGCATATCCGATCTCGCGCTCCATGAACACCAAGGCGCCCGAGACCGTGGCGCCCGCCGTCCGCACAAAAGCGTCCGCGAATTTGCCTCCGGCCGCGGCCACCTCTTCGACCCGGCCCGCAAGATCCTGCAGGAAGCCCATGCGCCCCTCAGATGCGTCGACGGCTATGAGCCTGTCGGGGATCCGCCGGCGAGCTTCTCCATAACGACCGGGAACGCTTCGGCGAATCGTTTGCAGTCCGCCTCCGGAACGGTGAACGAGACGCGAAGGAACTCGCCTCCATGTTTGTGGGACAGATAGGAACCGGCTCGCGTGTGGACGAGGTGGTCGAAGAGGAGCCGCTCTTCGACGTCCTCCGGATCGACGCCCGTTGGCTTCAGGTCGATGACAAGCATGTTGGCCTTCGACGGATACGCGGGCAGGGACGCGCCGGAGACCTTTGCAACGGCTCGTCGGATCGTCTCCTGATTCTTCTCGCAGATGCGGCGCACGTTCGGGAGCCATTCCCACTTGGTGCGAAGGGCTGCGAGGGCCGCTCGCTGCGCGAGTACGTTGACCCCGAGCACATTCGTATCGAACTTTCGCAGGACCTTCATCACGGGCCCGCCGGGCTCTTTCGTGGCGTATCGCGGGCCGCCGTCGGGCGATGAGAGAATCGCCCCGACCCGCATCCCCGCGAGACCCGGTGCTTTGCTGAACGAATACGAGATCAGGGTTTTCTCCGGATAGAAGGACATCGCCAACACGTGGTCTTTGCTGAAGTCACGATACGTGATGTCGTCGATGAGCCAGAGGTCATGGTCTCGAGCCACCTCGGTGAGCCCGCGGACTTGGTCCCGCGTGTAACCGGATCCGAGCGGGTTGTTCGGGTCGATCAGGAGGAGCATCCGGGTGGCGGGCGTGACGGCCTCGTTCGCCATCTCGGGTGTGAGGACGTACGGCTTGCGGTAGATGTCGACCTCCACGGCTTTCGCCCCCGACATTGCGATTTGGTCGTGGAGCGGGAGGAACGACGGATCGGTCGAGATGACCTGCTGCGCCGGCGCAAGGAAAGCTCGCGTCGCGATGTACTCGCCCTCGATCCCGCCGTTCGTCACCAAGACGTCGTATCCTCCGAGCCCGAGGTCCTCGCGGATTCCATCGGCGAGGCCTTCCATGCCGCCCCGCACGGGGTAGAGTCGGAACTCTTGCTCTTCGATTGAGGTGCGGATTGCCTCGAGGACCGCCGGGTGGACAGGGAGCGTGTTCGTGTTCTGTGACATCCATGCGACCTCGTTGCGGTGCTGATGCGCGAACACGAAGTTGTCCTTCGATGACATGGCGTGGACTCCGAATCGGCCGACGGACGCGGTCAGCCTTCTTACGTTTTTTGGTCGCGAAGGAGAAGGCTCGAGCCGCACGCGTTTCGTGCAACTCATCCGGGAGAAAGTCTTAAGCGGCTCCCGAGGTTAGGCGGCCACCTGGGCTCGTGGTCTAGTGGCTATGACATCGCCTTGACATGGCGAAGGTCACCGGTTCGAATCCGGTCGAGCCCATCCCGCTCTCCAGAACGGCGCGGTTCCCGCGGCCCACGTGGGGTCGAGGACAAACCATATCTATCCGGCCCGGATTTCGGACTGCGATGAAGCGTCCGAACTGGAAGGCGTTAGGCCTGCTGGGGTTCATCGCCTTGGGCGCGGTCTCGGCGGCCCTCGGATGCCCGTTCTTCCGCAATCCGGCGAACTTCACGTCGGCCGGCGGCATGGCGGGCTACCTTGAACATCTGATCTCCGTCCATCGCAAGAAGTAGACCGACATCGGCGGAGACGTGGTCCGTGGCACTCGACTCCGGGGACATTGCTTGGGTCATCGCGGCGACGGCCCTCGTCATGATCATGACGCCCGCCGTGGGCTTCTTCTACGGTGGTCTCGTGCGACGGAAGAACCTCGTCTCGACGATCGTCCAGTGCCTCGCGATCTTCGCCGTCGTCAGCCTCGTCTGGTCGTTGTGGGGGTACACGCTCGCCCTCGGTCCGTCGTTCAATGGTTTCATCGGGACCCTCTCGGACTTCGGACTAAACAACGTCGGGGCCGCACCGAACCCCGCGTACTCGTCGACGATCCCGGAGATCCTGTACTTCGCGTTTCAACTGAAATTCGCGGCAATCACGCCCGCCCTGATCATCGGCGCTTTCGCGGAACGGATTCGGTTCAAGGCGCTCCTGATCTATATCGTCCTCTGGACCACGTTCATCTACGTGCCGATTGCGCACTGGAACTGGGCTCTCGGCGGTTGGCTCAAAGACCTCGGTGTCATCGACTTCGCCGGTGGACTGGTCGTGCACACGTCGGCGGGTGTCTCCGCGCTGGCGGCGGCGCTCGTGATCGGACGTCGCGAAGGAATCGGCAAGTTGGACAGTCGCCCGAACAATGTGCCGTATGTGATTCTGGGCGCCTCGGTCTTGTGGTTCGGCTGGTTCGGGTTTAACGCAGGGAGTGCGCTCGCGGCAAATGCGCTCGCGGCGAATGCGTTGGTCGTCACGAACCTGGCCGCCGCGGCATCGGCCGTGAGCTGGATGATGACGGATTGGGTGCGGAAAGGAAAGCCATCGGCGGTCGGACTTTCGGTCGGCGCGGTCTGCGGGCTCGTCGCGATCACACCGGCATCCGGGTACGTCGCTCCGATGCCGTCGATTATCATCGGACTTGTCGCCGGCGTCCTCTGCAATTACGTCGCAAGCTGGAGGGCGAGGACGACCCTCGACGATTCGCTCGACGTATTCGCGTGCCACGGCGCCGGCGGGATCTGGGGAACGATCGCCACGGGCCTCTTCGCGTCCCAGATTATCAACTCGGGCGGGCCGAACGGCCTGTTCTATGGGAACCCGGGACAACTCGGGATTCAGGCCCTCGCTTGCGTGATCGTCGCCGCGTTCTCGTTCTTCGGCTCTTACGTGGTACTCCGACTCATCGGCCTGTTCACGCCTTTGCGCGTGAGTCCGGCCGGCGAGGACGCGGGACTCGACGTGTCGGAGTTCGGCGAGGAAGCCTACGTTGCCGAGGCGGAACGCGCGACCGGCTCGAGATAATCGGTCCCCGGTTCTTCTTCGCGTGCCTCAGAACCTGACCGGCGAGTGCACCCGTCGGTCGACCGTCGGCAACGGCGATCACTCCGTTCACGAAGACCCAGTCGATTCCTTCCGGGTACTCGTGAGGATAGTTCTCGAACGGCGCCTTGTGGGGCCACAGGTTCGTCGCGCGATCCCGAACGTGCGGGAGATCAAAGACCACCAGGTCGGCCCAGTGGCCCGGTCGAATCAGCCCGCGGTCCTTGAGTCCGAGGCGCGATGCCGGCATCCCCGTCATCTTGAAGATCGCCTCCTCGAGACGCAGCACCCGGTCCTGCACCACGAACCGCTCGATCACTCCGGGAAATTCTCCGTACGTACAGGGTTGGTACGCCGCCGTCGGTGACGTGCGGGCTTCCTTCGGCGCCACCCACCCGTCGGAACAAATCATCACGAGAGGATGCCGCACCGTCCGCTTGATTTCCGCGAGGTCCATGTAGTCGAATAGGCCCACGGCTTTGTCTCGCTCCTCGACAATGATGTCGAAGAACGCGGTCCACGGGTCCACATCTCGGCGTTCCGCGATCTCCGCGATGGTGAGGCCTTCGTTCTTGGGATTTCGTGGGGCACGAAGGATCCAGATTCGATCGAATCGCCCGTGCAACAAGAGACCGACATATCCGGCGGCGGGCCGCGCGTCGGCGAGGATCTCCTCTTGAACATCGGCCCTCCCTTGCGGATCGTTGAGCATCGCGATCAACTCGTCGGTCGGAAGACTCTGGGTCCATTGCGGCAAGGCGTGGCTCAACGACGGCCCAAAGTCCGTGTGCGTGTCATTGTCCGCGAGGACATCGATGCCTCGGACGCGGGCGGCCTCCCAGAGAGCTTGGATCTCCTTGGATTTCCCCAGGCCGCCGTACTTCGGATTGTTGTGACTGATCTGAATCGCACACCCGGCCCGCTCACCAATCTCGATGCATTCGCGCACCGCTTCGACGATCGTCTCGCGCTCGCCGCGCACGTGGCTCGCATAGAAGCCGCCGTGTCGGGCCACGACCGTTGCGAGGTCCACGATTTCATCGGTCGCGGCGAAGCATCCCGGCGGATACACGAGGCCCGTGCTCATTCCGAAAGCACCCGATCGCATCGCTTCGTCGACGTGAGCCCTCATCGCCCGGAGCTCCTCCTTCGTCGGCGATCGCTCCTCGAATCCCATGACCGCGAGGCGTACGGCGCCGTGGCCGACGAGTCCTGCGATGTTCACGCCGACGCCCTGCCGCTCCATGAACGCGAGGTATTGCGCGAAACTGGACCACGTCCACTTGCTCGACCCCGCATAGTAGTCGAACCGACGAACCGCCAAGTCTCGGTATGCGTCGCTGATCGGAGCGGGCGAATCCCCGCAATTCCCGATCACGTGGGTGGTGGCACCTTGGCGAACTGCGCATTCCGCGGTCGGTTCAGCCAGAATTCCGATGTCACTGTGGGTGTGAATGTCGATGAATCCCGGAGCCACATAATTCCCGGTCGCGTCGATTTCCGTTTCGGCCGTTGCGGTCCCGGCCTTCCCGACGAGAGCGATTCGGCCACGTCGAATCCCGACATCGTCGAGCCGCGACTTCGCGCCGGTGCCATCCAGCACACGTCCTCCGCGGATCAGCGTGTCGAACCGCATCGCGTGGGCAAGGCCGCGAAACGCCTTAACCCCGAGGGAGACCGCGCACGGAATCCGCCGCAATCGTTCCGCATTAACCTTGTTTAAGGTTGAATCGAGGATTTTCGCGAAGATGATGTCTGGTCGCCGGCATTCGACATGGATTCCGTTCCCCGACATCATTGCCCGAAACGGTTTATAGTATGCGAGCCTTCGTTGCACTACTTACGATATCATGCACAGATGGGAAGAAGAACTCCAGGCGTTCCAGGCAAGAACGCGGGGATCGGCCCGCGCATGGGACGCCGCAAAGAAACGAATCCCATCCGGCGTGAATAGCAATTACCGACTGGTGGAACCGTATCCGCTGTACATGCGACGCGCGAAGGGCTCGCGCGCTTGGGACGTTGACGGGAACGAGTACATCGATTTCTGCATGGCTTTCGGGGCACTCGTGGCGGGCCACAGCCATCCCGTCCTGGCGAAGGCGATGCGGGAGCGCGTGGCGAACGGGACAATCTTCGGGTTCGAATCTCCGGACGCCGCCCCTCTCGCCGAACACATGGCGAAGCGGTACCACGTGGCTCGGCTGAAGTTCTCGATGACGGGACTCGACGCGACACTGTTCGCGGTGCGCCTCGCGCGCGGCGTTACCGGCCGCCGTCGGATCCTGAAATTCGAAGGATGTTATCACGGATCCCACGACGCACTCATGGTGTCGATCAAACCCCACAAGGATGTGTCCGGCGATCCCAAACGCCCGAACCCGGTGCCGTCGTCGAAGGGGCTGTTGCCGGAACTCGTGAAGACCGCGCTCATCGCCCCCTTCAACGACCTCGACGCGACGGAGACGTTGGCCCTGGAGCATGCCGACGACATCGCGGGCATCATCCTCGAACCGGTCCCGATGAACATGGGGTACGTGCAGCCGGATTCGGGATTCCTCGATGGATTGCGCCACATCGCGGACGAGGTCGGAGCCGTCCTGATCTTCGACGAGGTCAAGACGTGTGGCAAGTGGTACGGTGGAGCCGAGGAGGCGTTCGGCGTCGCGCCAGACATCAAGGTCTTCGGGAAAGCGATCGGTGGCGGGTTCCCGCTCGCCGCTGTCGGCGGGAAGGCGTCGATCATGGACCAGGTGATCCCAGGTCAGATCGCCCACGCCGGGACCTTCAACGCGAACCCGCTGAGCATCTCCGCGGGCCTCGTAACCTTGACGAAGATCCTGACAAGGCCGAAGGTCCGGTACGCGCAGCGGATGGGGACGGACCTCGCGAAAGGGTACATCGACATCATCGACGATCACGAGCTGCCGATGAAAGTCCAGTACGGAGGGATCAGCGGGACTGTCCACTTCACCCGGGGCGCGGTCACCGACTGGCGGTCGTTCCAAGACGTGGACGTCGGGGCATGGTGGGGCTACAACACCGCGATGCACAATCGAGGGATCATTCCGATGGCGACCGGGCCCGACGAACAATGGACGATGTCTATTGCCCATACGAAAGCGGACGTCGCACGCCACCTCGACGCGTTCGAGGACGTCGCGGAGGCGATCAAGCAAACGCAAGCGGAGATGTCGCTCGTGGAAGCCGTCTGAGGATTTCGATCGGAGGAATCTCGACGCCTCGCCGCAAGTACGGACGGATGATCAAGCCCCTCCCGGTTCAGACGAAGCCGGAGAAGTGCCGCTTCTGCAAGGCCGGACGGCGTTGTCCGATCCACAAGGATCAGGCTACGGCTTCTCCGCGGTGACGAGCGCCGCGGCCCAGTTCAGGCGCTCGTAGCGAACATTCTCCAAGCCCGCATCCTCGAGGATGTGAGTGTACTCCCGTGGCCTCAGAATCCGGACCGTGAAGGCGAGGGCCGGTGTCGCGGGCGACAGAATGACGACGCGGCCTCCGGATTGCAACAGGCGCGCGCCGGTTCGTGCGCCTTCGTCGGGACTCGGTAGGTAATAGAACGATCCTGCAAACACGACGCTTTCGAACGTTCCATCGCGGAAGGGAGGATGCATGAAGTCCGCGCGAAGCAGGCGACCGCGGTACTTTGCCCGTCGAATCATCGCCAACGAGAGGTCGATCCCAATCGCGTCCTCGAGATGTCCAGTCGTGAATCCCGTCCCCACACCGACGTCGAGGACCCGACTCCCGCGGATCTCCGAGCGCACCCGCTCGAGCCACTCGCGCTTGTAGACTCGCGCGTTGATCCGGTCGTACCACGGCGCGATCCGGTCGAAGAACCGCTTCGCCTTCGGGGCTCCTTGGATCAGGGGCACGAGTCCACCCGAATGTCCACCTTGATTTCAACGCGCGCTCGACCCGGCAAAGACTATATC
>DATEGJ010000090.1:0-4698 GCA_035280105.1 Thermoplasmata archaeon | reverse complement strand
CGCTATTTCGATACGAACATCTACTATCGGCAACCCGTCGTCCACGGAGCGGTCTCCTGGAAAGCGCCGATTCTTGTCGACGAATGGAAATTCGCCCAGGCGAATTCCAAGGCTCCCGTGAAAGCGGTCCTCACCGGGCCTCTGACCCTCGCGTCGTTGGCCCTCGATAAACACTACGGCAAGAAGAAGCCCCTTACGCTCGACCTAGCGACGGCACTCGGCGAAGAGGTCGCGGGCGTCGTTCGAGCGGGGGCGAAACAAGTACAGATCGATGAGCCGATTCTCAGCCGCCATCCGGAAGACCTCGGACTCGTGACAGAGGGCTTGGAACGGATCCGGGCGCGCAAGGAAGGCGCAACCCTCACCCTCTTCACGTATTTCGGCGAGGTCGGAGAGATCTTCTCGGATTTGGTCGAGGCGCCCGCCGACGCGTTCGGGCTGGATCTCGTCCAGGGAGCGGCCACCTGGTCCGCGGTCGCGAAGCATGGCTCCGACAAACCATTGGTCTTGGGCCTCGTGGATGCACGGAACACGAAGAAAGAGGACCCGGCCGAGGTCGCTAAGAAAGTTCGGTCCTTGAAGGACAAGATCGATCTCAAGGCATCGTCGCTCTCGCCATCGAACGGCCTGGAGTTCCTTCCCCGGGATCGGGCTCGGGAGAAACTTCACATCCTCGCCTCCGCCGCGAAGAAAGTGGGGGTTGGCGAATGAAATCGCTCCTCACAACGAGCGTAGGATCCTTCCCGAAGCCGGAATACCTCACGCGGGCGCGGACGAAAGCCTCGAAAGGTGACCTCGCCAAGGAGGGCCTGCGGGAACTCGAGGAGAAGGCGACGTCCGACTGGATCCGCTTCCAGGATGAGATCGGGATCGACATCCTGGTGGATGGGGAGCAGTATCGCGGCGACATGGCTACTTACTTCGCCGAGAACATCGAGGGCACGGAGATCTCGGGGCTCGTGCGATCGTATGGGAATCGGTTCTACAAGAAGCCGATCATCGTCGACGAACTCGGGCGCCACGGTCCGATCAGCGTCGACTGGTTCAAGTTCGCTCAGGCGCAAACGTCGAAGCCGGTCAAGGGGATGATTACCGGGCCGTACACGATGATGGATTGGTCGTTCGACGAGTACTACGGCTCCCGGGATCAGGCGTGCCTTGCCTTCGCCCGCCTCCTGCACCAAGAAGCAATCGACCTGCAGGCCGCGGGGGCGACGATCATCCAGGTCGATGAGCCCGCCCTCTCGACGCGGTTCGATGAGTTACCGCTCCTCGTCAAGGCGGTTGGCGTGGTGACGAAAGGGCTCCAGGCGAAGACGGTGCTGCACACCTGCTACGGAAACTACAACGAGATTTTCGAATACTTCAACCAGCTGCCGATCGACCAAGTCGATCTCGAGATGTCGAACTCCGGCTTGGACCTCCTGGAGCGATTCAAGCGAGAGCCGCTGAAAAAGGAGATCGCTTTCGGCGTGGTCGACGTTCACAGCCACGTGATCGAACCGGAGTCGCTCATCCGCGAACGGATCGAGAAAGCTCTGACGATCTTCGAACCGACGAAGCTTTTCATCGACCCGGATTGCGGCCTCAAGACGCGCACCGTCGAGGAGGCAGAGGCGAAACTTCGCAACATGGTAGGGGCAACGCGAGCGGTTCGGAGAGCCAACCGGCTAACGTAGGGCAAAGGGTAATGTCCTCCCTTGTCAATGGATGACACGAGGACCGCGATGGATGGGCCCGTCGATCTCCATGTGCATTCCCTCCCGATCGCGCAGTTGTTCAGCGTCGCCGAAGCGAACGCGATGATCCCACGTCTCGAAACGATCTTCCGGAGCCTCGATCCGAAACTTGCGCGGCTCCGCGATTTCCAAGAATTGATCGAGGACGCCGAAGGCTACTGGGGCGACGGCCTCCTCTCCGCGCCCACAAAGGATCGCGAAGCCTATGCGCGCGCGATGAAAGAAGTGTCCGACCTCGAGCGGACCGTGCAGACCGAGATCGATGAAATCCGATCCTTCGGATGCGAAGTCAAGGATGTGCACCGCGGACTCGTCGATTTCCCCGCACGAATCGGCAGGGACGTCGCGTATCTGTGTTGGCAGCGCGGCGAAGGCCGCGTGGCGTGGTGGCACACGCTCGAAGCGGGATTCGCTGGCCGAACGGCCTTGACACCGGAAGCGGAACGTTAATATCCCGCGGGCCACCTAGGAACGGCGAGGTCCACGCACATGGCGAGCAAGGAAGACGTGATCGGCGTCCTGCGAAAGTGCTACGACCCGGAAATCCCGATCAACATCTACGACCTCGGCCTCGTGTACAACATCGACATCAAGCCGGACGACGGAAAGGTCGACGTCAAGATGACGCTCACCGCACCGGGCTGCCCCGCGTCTGCGTACATTCATCAGGACGTGAAGCGAAAGCTCGAGCAGCTGCCCGGGGTCAAAGAGGCGAGCGTGAACATCGTCTGGGAGCCGCCGTGGACGCCCGAGATGATGTCCGAGACGGCGAAGAAGCAATTCGGATGGGGCATCTGATCGTCCTTCCGGATTGCGGCCGCACAAGTAGCAAATCTTGATATCCTCTCGGCCGCATCCAGCAGTTCGCTCGGTTTCTGGGTGGCCGGATACCTTGACCTCGAAAGGCCGGAAGGAGTCGGACGCCCTGGGGCGGGCCCTCGGCGCGGTTGTCGAAGGCGTCACGTTTTACGATCTCGCGCACATCGCTGTCGCCGAGAGTCGGGTGAAGATCGCGTTCGAGGAATTCGGGCGGCGGAAGCGGGATCAGCTCGCCAAACTCGAAGCCATTACGGGCCATACGGCAAAGGACGCGGCCGTCCTCCCGGGGATCTATCCGCTTGACGCCGTTTCGAAGGTCGAGTGCTACGTCTGCGGCTACGTCGCTGAGACGAAAGCGATGCCAACCCAGTGCCCGAAGTGCGGCGCCGCGCGCTATTCGTTCGAGAAGGAGATTGCCTTGAGCAAGGCGTGGCAGATCGCCGCCGACGCCGGACGCAAATCCGCAATGCTGTTCCGGGATGCGGCGTCCCATGCCACGGGATCGGCGAAGGCGCGCCTCGACGAGCTGGCCCGCGAGGAAGACAGCGTCGTCGCGCAGGCCGACAAGCAGCTCGAAGAACTTCGGACCTGAGCAGGGGTGGGGATTTCGTGCCGCGCCTCGCGAAGATGCCTCCCATTCAGGAAGACCTCCACGCGTGCACCATGTGCGGGTATTGCGTTCCCGTATGCCCCGCGTACCAGGAGGCCGGGTGGGAAGGCGCGTCCCCGCGCGGACGGATCTTCGCGTTGCGGCAATACGAGATGCGCGGTCCGCTCGACCGGCTCCTCGGTCGGCATGTGAAGCCCGGCGAAGAGTTCGCGCGAAACGCGTGGGAGTGCACCGGATGCGGCGCGTGCGAGGAGATCTGCCCGGTTGATATTCCGTTCGATCGCCTGTGGGACGATGTGAAGGAGTGGATGGTGACCTCGGGGTTCGAACGACCGCAACTCGTGCCGTATCGGGACAACGTCCGGGAGACGCACAACTTGTTCGGCGAGCCCGCCGAGCGGCGTGCCGCCTGGATCCCTCCCGAGGCGGTCCAGTCGCAGAATCCCGAGGTCGTGTACTGGGTCGGCTGCGTCGCGAGTTACAAGAAACAGGCGATCGCCCGCGCGGTCGTGAAGATCCTGAACGCGGCGAAAGTACCCTACCGGATTCTCGGCGCCGAGGAATGGTGCTCCGGAGCGCCGCTCGCCCGCATGGGCTACCAGGACATGACGAAGAAGGAACTGATGCCGCACAACGTCCAAGCGGTCGAGGAGACCGGCGCGAAGATCCTCGTGACCGCGTGCGCCGAGTGCTATCGGGCGTTCGCCCGCGACTACCGGGAGTGGGGCGGGAACCCTCCATACAGCGTGTTCCACATATCTCACTATGTCGAGAAGCTCATTCGCGAGAAGCGAATCGCCTTCACGAAACCGCTCCCGCAAAAGGTCGCGTTCCACGACGCATGCCACATGTCACGCGTATCCAAGGTCTACGAGCCGCCGCGACAGGCCCTCAAGTTCATTCGCGATCTAAAGGTCCTAGAGATCCTCCCGTCGAAGGAGGACGCCCTCTGCTCCGGCGCCGGGGGCGGGTTCCCCGCTGTCTTCCCTGAGCAGGCCGCCGGCGTGGCGCAACGGCGGCTCGATGCGGCGGAGGACACCGGCGCGACGACACTCGTGACGACGTGTCCTCACGCGGAGTTGCACTTCGAGGACGTCGCTTCGCGGAGGAACATGAACCTCAGCATCGTCGACCTGGCCGAGATGCTCGCCTTGGCCCTTTGAACGTCGTCAGATCGTAAAGCTCAGGCCGCACGAACACGAGTGCTTTGCGTTCGGATTCGTGATCTTGAATTGCCCGCCGAAGAGGTCCTCTTCCCACTCGAGCTTCGAGCCCTTGAGGTACGTCAGGCTCTTCGGGTCTACGAAGACCTTCACGTCTTGCTCCGCGACCACAACGTCGGTCTGTCGCGCGGCATCGGCGAGGTCCATCCGGTACTGCATGCCGCTGCATCCGCCCGCGATGATCCGCAGGCGCAACGCAGCCTCCGGCTTGTTCTCCTTTTGCCGCAAGACCCGGATCCGACGGACGGCCGTGTCCGTCACGGTGAGCGGCAGTTCCTCGGAGGCAATCACAGAATCTCGTCCCGGT
>DATEGJ010000089.1:0-2512 GCA_035280105.1 Thermoplasmata archaeon | reverse complement strand
CGCCTCCAGCGGGTGCAGCGGGAGATCGGAGCGCCCGACATCGCGGGAGGTCCGACGAAAGGCGATCTGCGTGTCCTTGCCGCCGCGCGACTTCGTTCTCGTGGGCTTAGGTGTCGCTGCGTGCGCTGCCGGGAAGTCGGCTTCCGCGGGATCGCGCCTCGGCCTGAGTCACTCAGTGTCCTCCGGGAAGAATACGAATCGTCGGCAGGCGAGGAGATCTTTCTGAGTATCGAGGACCCCGGCCTCGACGTGCTCGTCGCGTACGCGCGGTTGCGGATTGATGCCACTGGCGCGACGGTTCGGGAGTTGAAGGTCTTCGGCCGCGTCGTGCCCTTCCACGACCCCGTTGGAGATCGATGGCAGCACCGCGGACTCGGCCGGGGCCTCATGCGCGAATGTGAGCGAGTGGCAGAGGAGGAATTCGGCCTCCGTCGCATCCGAGTCACATCCGGTGTTGGTGTTCGCGGTTACTACCGCAACCTCGGCTACGAACTCGACCGACCGTACATGGCAAAAGCCCTTGTCTAGGCAACTTCCTTGATCCAGCCGAGCCGCTTCTTCTTGCTCGCTTCGACTTCCGCGGCGTTGCGGAACGACGACTCTGTCTCCGCAAGGTACTCGACGGCGAGTCGCAGCCCTTCCCTCGTCGGCGCCTTCACGTCGATCCCTGCGCGCGTCATCTGCTGGCGGACGATCGGCATCGCCGCCTCCTGACCGCCCATCACGCCGCAAAAGTCCATGATGATTTGATCGGCGACCACGATGTATTCGCTCGTGATCCCGTCGATCGCTGCGCGTCGCGCGAGACGCGCTTCGCTCTCCGCGATCACCGCCTTCGCGAGGGCCGTGAAGGTCTCTTCGACGTTGTCGCCGGTCTTGGCGGAACTCAGGAAGCCGGGTGTCTCGAGCGCGTCCTTGAGTTCGTCCAGCGCGTCGCTCGCGTCCCGTCGCGAATCGACGAGGTCGACCTTGTTGCCCACGACAACGATCGGGATCGCGTTCGTGATTGCGATGAGATGCGGGATCCAGTAGTCCTGCAAACTCTGGGCGGTCTCCGGCCGCGAGACGTCGTAGACGAGGAGAGCGCCTTTCGCTCCGTGGAACGAGCTTTCCTGGATGCCTTTGTATCCTTTCTGCCCGAGGACGTCCCAGATCATGAACGTGAGATCCGTCACCCTACCGGGCGACTCGATCCGCAGGTCCTTCTTCGTGACCTTCGTGCCGATGGTGGTGATGTATTCGTCCGCGAACTTGTCAACGACAAAGCGGCGGATGAGGCTCGTCTTTCCGACGCCGCCATCGCCGAGGAGGAGAATCTTACGCTTGACCCGATCATCCATCATGGCGATGGCCGACCATTCGGAGGAGGCGCTTATAACGGTTGCTGGCTCAAAGTCACCCGTGCGAATAGAAACTGCGATTCGGCCAGTGAGTTCGAATTCGGCTACCCGAGGAATTTCCGGATGCCCGCTCCATCCAAGGGATCACGATGTCGTACATTGGCCCAGGATGGCGGCAACCCAAGCTCCAGCGCGGCGGCTCGCAGCTGGCGGTTCAACATTCGTCCTTTCTCTGTAGCGACATGCAACGGGACCGCGACCTGAGTCAAGTCGAGCACCGATTGGGACGACGCTCGGAGCGTGCCTGCGAATCCAGCAATGATCGGCTCGCCGCCCGCCACCTGGAGGACTGCGAATACCGGAATGAGATCGTGCCGTTCTCCGTTTGTCAGGCGAGGATGGTCCGCTCGCAGCCGCCGGTCAATCTCTTGCACGATTGCCGAATCGAGGAGGATTGTCTCTAGGCGATAGTCGAGATGTTGCTTCGCCCTCTTCCCTGCCTCGACATCGGCGGATCCTTCCGTTCCGGCCACGATGCACGTCAGATCGCATCGCTTTCGCGCGATCATTGCGATGAGTGTGCTCTTCAGCCCACCCGAGTAGGCGAGTATGACGCGGTCGCGTCCACGGATCGCATCGGTAATCGACGTCTCGAGTTGCCGGACGATCGCGGTCGGACCTCGATCGGCGGCCATGCGCTCACGAGCCGACCGACGCGTCTCCGCCGAGAAGCCGCGTCAGCGTGTTCCCGAGATCGGCCTCCGCGACACGCATCTGTTTCTGCGAATCCCGCTCGCGAACTGTCACGCCCTTGCCTTCCAGCGTCTCATGGTCCACGGTGACGCAGAACGGCGTGCCGATCTCGTCCATGCGCGCGTACCGCCGACCAATTGAACCGGAGTCATCGAAGAAGACCGTGAGCCGTCTCCGGAGACTCGCGTACAGCGTCTCGGCCTTCTCGGGGAGCCCGTCTTTGTTGACCAGGGGAAAGATTGCGGCGGCAACGGGCGCGAGTCGTGGAGGGAGCCGCAGGACGGTCCGATCGCCTCGCGCGTAGGACAGATCGAGGAGTGCCCATACGTTTCGATCGACGCCGAAGGAGAGCTCCAGGACGTGCGGGATCAGCTTCTTCGTCCCGATCGTGACCGACTGCTTCTCGCGCGAACCGGTCT
>DATEGJ010000088.1:0-4370 GCA_035280105.1 Thermoplasmata archaeon | reverse complement strand
TGATGCTCATGAGCGGGCTTATGACGAAACTCATCAAGTCCGGCGTCCGAGAGCTCGAGGTGGCATGCGGACCGTGCATCGGGATGGGGTTCGCGCCGCCGACGAAAGGCGCGTCCGTGCGGACGTTCAACCGCAACTTCGAAGGACGAAGCGGCACGCTGGATGACCAGGTGTATCTGTGCAGTCCCGAGACCGCAGCGGCAACCGCCGTTAACGGGACGATCATGGATCCCCGCGACCTTGGCCAGCTCCCGGTATTGAAAGAGCCGACGAAGTATCCGGTCGACACCTCGGGCTACGAATGGCCGCCGAAGGACCGCACGTCCGTCCAGGTGATCCGAGGACCGAACATCGCTCCTCTTCCCGTCGCGGTGCCGCCCGTGGACACAATCGAAGGCGAGGTCCTCATCCGCCTCGGAGACAACATCTCGACGGACCACATCATGCCTGCGGGAGCGAAGTTCCTCCCGCTGCGCTCGAACATTCCCGCCATCGCGGAACACGTCTTCGAGTACGTCGACCCGACGTTCCCGTCGCGGGCCAAGAAAGCGGGTGGCGGTTTCATCGTGGCCGGGGACAACTACGGTCAAGGGTCGTCCCGCGAGCACGCCGCCGTGGCGCCGATGTTCCTCGGGGTCCAGCTCGTGCTCACGAAGAGTTTCGCACGCATCCACCTTGACAACCTCGTGAATGCGGGGATTCCGCCCCTCACGTTCGAGGACCCGAAGTCGTACGATGGCATTCAGCAAGGCGACCGCCTCAAGGTCACCGATCTCCTGGCGGCGATTCGAGCGCAACGGCCCGCGGTGATCGAGAATCTCACCCGCCGCAGCCGTACGAACGCACGCGTGAACCTACGTCCGTACCAGCGGGAGGTGCTCCTCGCCGGAGGCGGCATCCGCTACGCGCAGGCCCGCCGAATGGGCGCCGCCGCGCGGGTTTAAGTCGCAAGGCCGATATCCGCCACCGAGGAGGCGTCGAACATGGTCATGATCGTCAAGAAAGGGACCGTCCCGCCGACCCCTCATACGGAATTCTACGCGATCCCGAACGTCCTCGCACGCGAGGAGATCCACGGCAGCTACGGATTCAGCGGCGCATGGTCCCGCAAAGTCCACGTACGATACTATCCGACAGAACAGGTCCAGGCGCCGACGAAGGGCGATTTCGATCTCGTCCCGCAATTCCCCACCGACGCGGACCTCCTCCAGCCGTACCACATCTACACGGGCCGTATGCCGTCGGAGAAGGACGCGATCCGATCCCGCAAGCCGATCGTCCACGGTACAAGGACGACCTTGTCAATCTCGAAACCGACGGAGTCGATGCCGCCGGACACGTTCTTCCGGAACGGGGAGCGACATGAGGTGTACTTCGTGCAGGATGGACAGGGCGTCGTTCGGTCGGAGTTCGGGGACCTGCCATTCCGGAAGGATGTCTACATTGCTATCCCGAAGGGGACGACATATCGCGTCGAGTTGACATCGCCGAAGGCGTGGCTCCTCCTGGTGGAATCGGTCTACCCGATCAACTTCGCGCCGCATTACTTCAACAAGGAAGGGCAAGCGACCCTGATGTCGCCCGTTGTCGAGACGGAGATCGAGACGCCGCAGCTTCCCAAGTACCGCGACGAGCGCGGAGCATTCCCGATCGATGTCAAGCATGGAGGCGGCAAGATCACCCGCATCACGCTCGGACACCATCCGTTCGATCTCGCAGGATGGGAAGGCGCGTTGTATCCGTTCGTCTTCGACATCAAAAGCCACCATGGGATCGCGCGCGAGATTCACACGGCGCCTCCGATGCACCAGACGTTCCAATCGGGGAACGTGCCCCACAGCGGCTTCTCCCTCTGCTCGTTCGTGCCCGTCATGGCAGGGTGGCACCCGCAGGAGGTCCCCGCGCCGTACGCACACTTCAACGTCGACTCCGACGAGCTGATGTTCTTTTGCAATCCGTTCTACGGGGCGCGGGAGGGCGTCGTCGAGGAAGGTTCGTTCACATTCCACCCAGGGGCGACGCCGCACAGTCCCCAGGGGAACGCGGCGCAGAAGTCCCTCGCGGCGCGTGGCAAGGTGCAAGGCCGTCTCGCGGTCATGCTCGACACGTACTTCGAGAGCATGCGGATCACGACTCACGGGTATGCGTACCGCGATCCCGACTACGTGCTGAGCTGGGACGAAGGCCACGTCACGGTCCCGAAGGGCGAGGGCTGGGAGTCGCCGTCCGCGTGACGGGAGGCGGGGCCTTGGAGACCACGAAGGAAAGCGTGCGACTCGTCTCGCAAACCTTCCCTCGAACGTCGCTGGCTCGCATCCTTCGGGAGGCGAGACCCTTCACGGACGAAGGCCACTATCTCTATCCCGACGACGAGAATGGCAACCACACGAGAGGCTTCTTCGCGATCGATCCCGTGACCCGCGTGAGGCCGTTCGTCGAGATGATCGCGGACGACATGGCGGCGTGGGCGCAGCGCGTTCCGATTGAGGCTGATGTCCTCTTCGCTCCCGCGCAACCCGCCGTGGGTCCCCTCGCGGAGGCGCTCGGAGCACGGCTCCATATTCCGACCGCCTACTGGGAATACCTCCCGAGCGGTCGCTACGGCGACCATCTTGTGCAGGGCTCGGTTCCTCGTGGGGCGAAGGTGTTGGCCGCGAACGGGGTGAGCTTGCAAGGGCGATGCGTCGGCTTGCGGTTGCCTCAGTTCGTCGAGAGCCTGGGGGGAGCAGTTGTGGCGGCCGCGGTGTTCGCGAAAGGCTCCACGGAGCTCGTCCGTCAAACCGAGCAACGACTCGGCGAGCGATTCTACAGTACGCTCCAGGTCGACGTGCCGATCTACCCCGCCGCGCAATGCCCGATGTGCGCGTCGACGCGACCGAATCCGATCTCTTGGCGGGTCTTCGCGGAGGCTCCGCGATGAAGCTCGTCCGATTCTCCGCAGGACCCTCGGAACCCAGGCTCGGGGCCGTGGTGGGTCCATGGGACCGCTGGGAGTGGATCGTCGATCTCGCCGCCATCGACCCCGCGATCCCGACGGACATCCTCGGGTTCATCGATGCATCCCCGGACCTGCAAGGCGACACTTGGGACCGCGCCGTTGCTGCGGCGACCCAGGCCCAAGAAATCGGAGCCGACTCGCCGCCGTGGGCGTTCCGACCGCGCGACGTCCGGGTGCATACGCCGATCCTCCCACGCCTTCTGCGGGACTTTCTCGCGTTCCGGGCGCATGTCGCGCGGACGCGGGCCGCGGCTTGGACCTCGATCCCCCCGGAATGGGATTGGCTCCCTGGATACTACAACGGCAACCACTTGAACATCGTCGGGACCGGAGAAGAAGTCCGGCCGCTGCGGTACGAGACGTTCGATGGCAAGGCGCCTCGCCTCGTCCTCTCCCCGAAGATGGATTACGAGGCCGAGATTGGATTCGTCCTCGGAAAAGACGGGCGGGACATCGAGGCATCGAAGGCTCAAGGCTATCTGTTCGGCGTCACGATCTTCAACGACTTCTCCGCGCGGGACATCCAGATGGTCGCCGGCAAGATCGGCATGGGGCCTGCGCCCGGGAAGGACTGGGCGAACGCCTTGGGGCCCTGCATCGTGACCCGGGACGAGTTCGGGGATTTGCGGGACCAGTCGATCGTTGTCCGCGTGAACAACGAAGAGCGGCTCCGCGATCGGTACCGGAACATGGTGTTCGAGAACCCGTGGGTCCGCGAAGGCGCACGGGCCCTATGGTCCTTCCCGGAGATGGTCGAGTGCCTCTCGCAGATCCAACCGATCCGCGCGGGCGAGGTGTGGGGGAGCGGGACGATCCCGGGCGGCTGTGAACTCGAACGCGGCGATCGGGCGCGGTACCTGAAGCCAGGCGACCGGGTCGAGATCGAAATCGAGGGGATCGGCGTCCTCGCGAATACGATCGCGGCCGCGACGTGACGTTCCATGCGACGCGGTGCCACGAAAGGGTTATCGCCCTCCGCTCCCCTCCGAGAGCGGTGACCTGATGGCCGCCGTCCCGCCCTTCATGAAACTCAAGGTGGACCACAAGACGGTCCTGTGCCGCGACATGACCACGTACCGTTCCCTTCGGGACTTCCTCCTGAACAGCGGCTATTCTTCTGTCTACGAAACGGAACGCGTTGGAGAAGCGAAGACCGCCATGTCGACGTTCGCCTGCCTGAGCCCGCTGACCGGTGAACGGCTTGCAGTCGTTCTCGGCCTGAGCGCTCCCGGCGAAGTCTCCCACGCTCAGGCGCCCTTCGCTTACGGATTCGCGGGGAAACCGCAGAAGGACGCGCTGACGTACATGCAACATCTCGCCCTCCGCACGACCGACATCGAGAAACTGAAGTCGTACATCGAATCGAAGGGCG
>DATEGJ010000087.1:0-5418 GCA_035280105.1 Thermoplasmata archaeon | reverse complement strand
ACTCGGTAGTTGATCATGAAGGACGCTCCATCTTCGCCGAAGTATTTCGTGTCGGCGGGGAAAATCGACCAGACCGTAGCGCCTTTCGCCTTGCCGTCCTTCCCGCCGCGCCATGTGAACAGGACCATCGAGTTCTCGATGCTCATTCCCAGGTGACGCTGGTACCATCGGGCAGAGGCTTCCGGGTCCTTCGCCTTGAAGAAGATTCCGCCGATACCCGTGATGCGAAGCCGCTTTCGCGCTGCCATGACCATGGATAGGAATGCGGTGATATGAGGAAGCGGTCGTTCGGAGGGGGGAGGCTTGAAGTGCCTCGATGGAATTCCAGGGCGGAATGCAGGGAGAGACACAAATCCCGCCAGGCGACCTTCCGAGGGTCATCAAAGACGAGGTCACGAACCCGCGGAGGGACACGCCGTTTCTCGTCCTGATCTCCCTCCTCGTCAGCCTGGCGATCGCCCGAGGCTTCGTCATCCTCACCGGGGCCGCCAACGCGACAACGGAGACCTCGTACTTCGGACGGAATCTCATCATCAACGGCTACCACATCCACCATTTCTTCTATGGATTCGGGCTCATCTGCGCGGCGGCCTGGATCGCGATTCAATATCCGACCCGCAACCTCCCGCGCGTTGCCGCCATCCTCTTTGGCGGGGGCCTCGGACTGTGCGTCGACGAGATGGGATATTTCCTGGGCGGTATGGTAAACTACTTCGATCGGACGACGTACTTCATCGCCTTGTCGATCGTTCTCGTCCTGCTGTCGGCTCTCACGTTCCGCTCGTTTCGCGAGGCCACACGCGAGGACCTCCGCTGGCTCGTCGGCCGCCGACCGAGGGGCATTGCGATCCTCGCGATCCTCCAGATCTTGGTATCCATCGCCTTGCTTATCGGAGGTCTTGTCCTCCTGGTCGTCCCTGCGCTCCCTCCGTCCACCGACGTCATGTTGGAGGCCGCCGTTTTCGCGATGGGCCCCGTCCTCATCCTCCTCGGTCTCCTCAGCTTCCTCGTCGCGTGGGGATTGTGGACCCTGAAGCCGTGGGCGCGGAAGGTCGCGATCATTTTCGCCCTCATCTCCATAGGGACCGACATCGTTTCCATCGCAACGGGCAATTACAGCAACGCGCTAGGGCTCCTCATCGACCTGTTCTTGATCTGGTACTTGACCCGCCCGAGAGTGCGCGCGGCATTTGTCGCCGCGGACCGATCGGCTGCGGGAGCGCGAGGATCGACCTGAGTCGTGCGGATTACCGAGATTCGCCGATCCACGAGAGACCTCGATGCCACCGGAAGAGCGGGAGGTAGAGGATCCAAGACACAAGGAACGCCGTCACCCAGAACCCCACGAATTGGTACGGCTCGGGATACAGCGTGGCGGCGGCAAGTCCGACGACGAGCCCTAGAAGGGCCGCGAAGTATCCGAGGACCGCCAAGTTCCATTGTCGGATATCTTTCCCCTGGAGCGTGCCGAGGTACGTCACCGCGGAGAGGAACATGTAGACGACGAGACTTACCGCAAAGTACGCCCGCACGGTCGTCGAGGAGGTCGAGCCCAACTGAAACTGGCTGACCGCGACCACAACGCCGAGAAGGCCCGCCAAAGTCGCGAGGAATCCTAGCAACTTGAGCTCGTCTTCGCGGCCGAGCGTTTCATGCCTCGACGGATCGCCCATGGTGCCCGATCCTCCACGCATCGTTCTCCCAAGACATGAAGACTTTCGACGCCGCGGGCGACGACAACTTCTTTCGCCGACTCCGGATTAACAAAGACGGGCAACCGGTGAAGGTCGTCATTTTCGGAGGCACCGGTCAAACGGGTCGCCTCCTGGTCGAGCGGGCCGTCTTCGCGGGCCATGAGGTCACGGTCTTTGCTCGCGACCCGGCCCGGGCGAGCGCTCGCAGAGAATCGGTGCGGCTCGTTCTCGGCGACGTCCTCGATGCCGCATCGCTACCCCCCGCGGTGGTCGGTCAGGAGGCCGTCCTCGTCGCCTTGGGGACCGCGACGCGCGGGTCTCCACCGGTCCTCCCCCAGGGACTTCGTCACATCCTCGACACGATGGAGGCGCACGGGGTCCGGCGCATCATCGTCCTCTCGGCCGCGGGGGCGCTCCACGAACCCGCAGGATCGGTGGTCGGCAGCCTCGGTCTGAAGGTGGCTCGTTCCCTGTTACCTGGGGTGTATCGAGAGCACCGCGCGATGCTCGAGGTGCTCCGAACCTCGGACCTCGATTGGATCGCAGTGCGACCGGTCATCCTGACGAACGGACCGTGGACCGGTCGGTACCGAGCCGTCGTCGAGGGCATTCCTCGGCGCGGGTATCGCATTTCCCGGGCGGATGTCGCCGACTTCATGCTCCGTCAGCTGACGAGCGACCAGTTCGTGCGGAAGATGCCAGCGATCGCGGCATGACGATTCCACTCAGGATGTCGACGGCGGCGCCGGAGGGCCGGAATGCGCGGGCGACGCCGGACGCCCGAGGAAGTAGAACGCGAGGAACGTGAACACGAACGCGAGCAGGAAGCCCGTGCTCATCTGATACGACGAGTTGTCATCGTGAAACCCCGAGAGGAGGAACTGGAGCCCGCCGAGTCCCGCCGAGAGCACGAAAGCGAAAGCGGCAACCGCCAAGATCCGAAACCATCGGATCTTCACTGGGAAGGCAATGATGAGCACGAGCAGCGCGTCGGCGAAGATGACGATGCCGAGGATCGCGTGAATGACGAGCGCGGGCCCGCCGGCTCCCATATAGTTACTAATGGCACCGATCGAGAATCCGGTGGCCGGAACGTCCGGGAACGCGCCGGAGATGCTCAGGCTCGTCCCGACTTCGTATTGGACTGCGATGAAAACGAGTTGCGCGATGATCAAGCGCCGAAGCCACGAGAGTCGCTGCGGTAGCGCGAGCAACATTGACACCTGATTCGGGACCGGACAAGCGGGGATTAAGCCTTCCGTGGGGGCCTCGCCAAGCTTCATGGCCCGGGAGCCGCTGTCCGGGACGATGGCGTACTCGGAGACCCAAGCGGCTCGAGTGCGGAAGGAGCTCGCGGGCCAGCGCGGGATCGTCGAGAAGCAGATGTTCGGGGGGATCGCTTTCCTCCTCGGCGGCAATATGGCGGTCGGTGTCCGTGGTGAGGATCTCATCGTTCGTGTCGACCCCGCCCGGACGGACGCGCTCCTCCGGGAAGCGGGCGCCAAACCGTTCGATCTGAGCGGAAGTCGCGGACCTCCTGCGGGATGGCTCCTCGTCGCTCTCTCGGGCTACCGGAAGGACGAGGACCTTCGAACCTGGGTTGGGCGAGGGATAGCGTATGCGTCCTCGTTGCCGAAGAAACCCGGCAAGAAAGCGGCGCGGGCTCGGAAGTGAGCCCTCCCCGGTCGGTCCTTCCCAGATCACGCGGTCGAAGTTCGCGCATGGAGCTTCCATCGCGTTCGTCTACCTCTCCCCTGAAGCTTCATAAACCGCGCTTGGCATCCGGCCGACCTTGTCCATCCTCCGTCGCTCGAAGCCGTCCGCAACGGGACACCGCAAGGCCGCGATGGTTTTCATTTACGTCACGATTATCCTCGACACCCTCGCGCTCGGGATTACGATCCCGGTCCTCCCACACCTGATCGAGAGCTTTGTCGGGGGCAAAGCCCAGACCGCGGCGATCTTCGGGCTCCTGGTCACGATTTGGGGCTTGATGCAGTTCCTCTTCTCGCCCCTGATCGGCGTTCTCTCGGATCGGTTTGGCCGGCGACCCGTCCTGATCCTCTCGGGGTTCGGGCTCGGCATCGACTACATCATCATGGCCCTCGCGCCGAGCCTCGCTTGGTTCTTTGTCGGTCGCATCTTGTCTGGCATTACCTCGTCGAGCTTCGGGACGGCCGCCGCCTACGTGGCAGACGTGACGCCCGTCGAGCGACGCGCCGCCGCCTTCGGGATGGTGGGCGCGATGTGGGGGATCGGCTTCATTCTCGGCCCTGCGATTGGTGGTGCCATGGGGACATTCGGCATCCGGATCCCGTTCTGGGGCGCGGCGGCCTTCTCCCTTGCCAGCGCGAGTTACGGCTTGTTCGTTCTGCCAGAATCACTCTCGCGGGAGCATCGACAACCGTTCGGGTGGCGGCGCTCGAATCCGGTCGGCTCACTCAAACTGCTCCGCTCCCATCCCACCCTGTTCGGCCTCGCCGCCGTCACGTTCGTCCAGTTCCTGGCGTTCCAGGTCCTGCCGAGCGTCTTCGTGCTGTACGCGTTCGATCGCTTCGGGTGGCTTGAGTTCCAGGTCGGCCTGTCGCTCGCCCTCGTGGGAGCGTTGAACATTACCGTCCAAGGGTTTCTCGTGAAGCGATTCATCGGGCGGTACGGCGAGCGGCGCGCTTTGCTCACGGGGTTGCTCTTTGGTACCGCTGCTTTGGTCGTCTGGGGCCTCGCCCCGAATGATATCGTCCTGTTGCTCGCGGCGTTCGTGTTCGCTCCAATCGGCTTCGCCGCACCGGCGTTGCAGAGCCTCATGACGCGCCGCGTCGGTCCGTCCGAACAGGGACAGCTGCAAGGGGCGAACGCGAGCATCGCGGGACTGACCGGCGCGCTCGGCCCGATCTTCTTTGGCCTGGTGTACTCGTTCGCCCTCGGCTCGCGAGCGCGGTTCGACCTGCTTGGCCTGCCCTTCCTCGTGGCGGCCGTCCTCATGCTTGGATCCGCGGCGCTCGCAGTCCGCGTGACGACTGCATCACCGGAACGATCGGCACGGACCGCCTTTGGGCCGAGTCCCGAGGCTGTTGTCTCTCCGCCGAATCCCGCCTCGGATCCCGATGAGCCAGTTCTCTGACCCTACGGGCCCAAGAATCAGGAAAAGAGATGGTGCGCCCCTGAGGCGGAGTCAATCTTTCCGCGTTGGGGGGCGCCTCGCCCGACAATCCATGCGCGCCGTCCCATATGGGACAACCCGACGAGAACTCCAGAGAGGCTCAGAGGCGCCGGGCTCCATCGGTTTCTACGGAAAACCCGGGTACGCCGTGTCCAACGTCTCAGACCGGCTTCGCCTCGAGAAGGTCGAACGGACTCGAAGAGTGCCGGACACTTGTGAGCTTGAACCCCGCGGCGTCGAGGAGACCCCGCCACTCGCCTTCGGTCCGTTCGAGGCCGCCGGTCATGATACGCATGTTCAGGTCCATCTGGGTCGGCTGCGACAAACGCATCGTGGTCGGGAAGGACGCTCTCCCGGATCAGCAGGGTTCCGTCCTTCGAAATCGCTTTGCGGCAGTTCGCGAGGAGCAGGGCGGACAGTCCCTTGACTCACTGCGTTGGCAAGTCGTCGAAGTCCGGGTCTGACTCGGGAGTCGGCGGCGCGGGAGGTGGCGTCTCCGGAGGCGGCGACTCAGCCGGCGGTGCTGGCTCCGGGGGTGGCTCGGTCTGTGCCGCAATCGCGGGG
>DATEGJ010000086.1:0-3284 GCA_035280105.1 Thermoplasmata archaeon | reverse complement strand
CGGAGTTCGGTGGGTCGTGGTCGACGAGATCCACGAACTCGCTTCGGACGAGCGAGGGGCGCAGCTCGCGGTCGGGATGGAGCGGCTACGGGACCTCGTGGGCCGCGAGTTCCAACGAGTCGGCCTCTCGGCGACCGTCGGGACGCCGGAGGAGGTCGCCGCGTTCCTCGGCGGAGTCGGGAGGCAAGTCGAGATCATCCGCGTGCGGATTCCGAAAGGGATGCGGATCCAAGTCGAAATGCCCGCCCTCATGAAAGGCGACCAGGAGATCGCGGACCGGCTCCGCGTGCGACCGGGCCAGGCATCCGCCCTCCGACGGTGCTACGACCTCATCCAGGACCACGCATCGACGTTGTTCTTCGTGAACACGCGCGATACCGCCGAGTTCCTTTCATCGCGGCTTGCCGCATGGTACCAAAACCCGGGGATTGGGGTGCACCACGGGAGCCTCTCGAAAGATGTGCGGGTCCAAATGGAGGACGACTTCAAGGCGGGCCGGTTGCGCGCCCTCGTCTGTACCTCCTCGCTCGAACTCGGCATCGACGTGGGGGGCGCGGACTTCGTCCTGCAGTACAACTCGCCCCGCGAAGTGTCCCGACTCATCCAGCGCATCGGTCGTTCCGGCCACGGCGTCGGAGAAGTCTCGGACGGCGTCATCCTCGCCACCCACGAGGACGACGTCGCCGAAGCGTGTGTCATCGCGCGGCGGGCCCTCGCAGAAGAGATCGAATCCATCGTCGTGCGAAAGGACAACCGATCGGTCCTCGCGAACCAACTCGTCGCGATGGCGGTCAGCGAGCGGTTCGTCCCCGCCGACGATGCGTATGAGACGATACGACGCAGTTGGCCGTTCCGGGACCTGCCGCGGGCCGAGTTCGACGCGGTCGTCGCCCAGCTGGCCGACATTCGGATGGTGTGGGCCCGCGACGGACGCCTCGGGCGTAGTTCGAACTCGCTCCCGTATTTTTTCGAGAACATCTCGATGATCCCAGACGTCAAGACGTATCGCGTGATCGACCTCTCGTCCCGCCGCGTGATCGGGACCCTCGACGAGTGGTTCGTGGCGGAGAACGCGAAGCTCGGACAGAATTTCATCATGCGAGGGACCGCGTGGAGGTTCGTTGATTTCAAGGAGGACCACGTCCTCGTCGAACCGGTCAAGGAAATCGGGGATGTGCCGTCATGGGTCGGCGAGGACATCCCCGTTCCCTTCGAGGTGGCCCAAGAAGTCGGCCGCATCCGGCGGGAGCACGACTTGTCGAAGTATCCGGTCAACGCCCACGGGTCGAAGGAGTTCCTCGGCTACCTCGACTCTGTCGGAGATGTGCCTCTCGCAACCGACACGCGGATCACAATCGAGGCGTCGCGAGAGGTGCTGATCGTGAACGCCTGTCTGGGGTCGAAGGTCAACGAGACCCTTGGCCAGCTAATCTCATCGCTCATCAGCGCTCGCTTCGGGCAGAGCGTCGGCGTCCAGACGGACCCATATCGGGTCGTCCTCGAAGTCCCTCGGGCCGTCGCGCCGAAGCAGGTCGTCGAGATCCTGCGTCCTGAGGACCCGGATGCGTTGGAGCCGCTCCTCCGAGTCATCCTGAAAAACTCCGCGTTCCTCCGTTGGGCCTTCGTCTACGTCGCGAAGAAGTTCGGCGCGCTGCGTCGGGACGTCGACTGGGAGAGCGTGTCGATTCCTCGGTTGCTCAAGATGTTCGAGAACACCCCGCTGTTCGAGGAAGTCCTCGACAAGGTGTTCTGGGAACGGATGGATATCCCGACGACCGTCGAGGTCCTAAAGCGGATTCGGTCCGGCGAGATCGAGATCGTCGTGACGAAGCCGACTCCGATTGGGCGCGCAGGCCTCGAAGGTGGCCGGCTCCTCGTGACGCCATCGCGTGCGGATCACGCGACGCTGATGGCGGTCAAGGCTCGCCTGGAGAAGGAGACCGCCACGCTTCTGTGCCTCAGTTGCAAACTTTCGTGGCGCGAGGCCGTAAGAGACCTGCCGGCGAAAGTCCGTTGCCCGCAGTGCGGTGGCCTCATGATCGCCGTCGTCGCCCCGTACGAGAAGGAGACCATCGCGAAACTGAATCTCGAAGGGGGGGACAAGCAGAGCCGGGCGAAGGCGAAGCGACTCTTCACGAACGCAAGTCTCGTCATGGCGCACGGACGTCGCGCCGTCTTGGCGTTGATGGCCCGAGGGGTCGGCGAAGATACCGCTGCCAGGATCCTGCGTGGGTACCACGAGAACGAGGAGGATTTTCTACGCGACGTCCTTGGGGCCGAAATCACGTACGCGCGCACGAAACGATTCTGGGATTAGTCGGTCCGACCCCGATGTGAAGCTGTGAAGCTCTCACCGCGGGAACCCATGTCGATACGTTATCGGGTATCCTCGTTCGTCGCTCGGAACTGATTCGACGTGCCCGATGAGACGAGCGTGACCTGCCCGGTTTGTGGCGCGACCAATCCCGCCGATGCGACACAGTGTGGGGATTGCGGCATCGCGTTGGCAAAGGCGAGCCCGGCCGAGCGCGTCGACACGCTGCTCGAAGATCTGATGGACATTTCGAAGGAACCGCTGACGGCGCCTCCGCTGACGGCTGCGGAGGAAACAGAGGCGGACGACGTCGACCAGGAAGTCGCGGAACAGCTGTTCGATTCGCTTCTCGTCGAGATGCAACCCGCCAAACGCGCGGCCGAACCCGCGGGTTCGGTGGAGGATACGAAGATCGTCAAACTGACCCCCCCGAGCAGAATCCGGCGGCGTGGAACGAACTCCCGTCCTCACGACGCCGGCCGAGACGGAAGGACGGAGACTCGTCCACGTGTCCGGCAGGATGTTCGATCTGGTGACGTTTGGGACCTTCGGTGCGTTGGTGGCGGTGTTCGTTGGGTTCCGCATGTATGTGAACATCCTCGATCCAACGAACGCACTTCCCGATCATCCTATTCGTGGGCGTCGCGGCCATGGGGATGGGTTTCGCTCTCGTCTTGTCTCACCTCTCGAATAGCGCAACGTCCCAGGGAGACCGGCTCGTCAAAGCGGGCCGGTACCAGGAAGCTCTGCTGTATTACGAGCGCGCGATCCGTATGGTGCGGAGCCCATCGTACGCCTGGACCTCGCGCGGCGTGGCAATGAAGTATCTCGGACGCCTCGACGAGGCCCGACGATGTCATGAAAACGCGATTCGCCTCGATTCGGAGAACGAGGTTGCCTGGTGCAACCTGGGAACCGTGTATTTCAAGAAAGCCGAATTCGGCAAGGCGCTCGAATGCTACGACAAGGC
>DATEGJ010000085.1:0-2538 GCA_035280105.1 Thermoplasmata archaeon | reverse complement strand
CGAACGGGTCGCTGACGTCGACCCGGAAGACGACCGTGTCGACTGCAAGGTCGGGCGCATTCCAGACGACGGACATCTCCCCTGCCTGATTCGAGAGGAGGTTCGTTGTCTGGTTACCGATCGTCACGTTGGCCCAAACTCGCAAGTAGGAGGTCAGGAAGACATCATCGGACATGGTCCAGCTCAAGGTGATCGAACTCGCCGCCTGGACAGCCTGGCCCGAGGAGGGCACGGAGATCGATACGGTGGGCGGCCCGTTTGGCGGGAGCCCCGGCTCCGTACCGAGGGAAAAGTCCGAGGGTTGATTCGTGTCCACGAAGCTCCCGCTTCGCTGCAGGATCTGACCGATGCCCGGTGCGGGCGCGTCGCCCATGATCGTGTTTCCTGGCTCCCAGAAGAGGGATCCCCCTGACGTCGCGTTGAACTCGACCCGGTCCACGACGATGTCGAGGCCTCCCGCAGACGCGAGCGCTCCCTTCGGATTCCGATACACGAGTTTCAGCGCGTCCCCGGTCACGGTGAGCCAGTTCGACGACGTGAGGTTGACTCGAAGGATTTGTGACGGAGACAGCGCCCCTGCGAGGTTGAGCGATTTTCCGTGATACGTCCCGGGTGCGTCCGTTTCGAGATAGTAGTCGGCGAGGGAAACCGCGATGGCCCTCGGATTGGACAGCAGCACAAACTGGTTGCCACCTTTAGCTGGCTGTGTGACGATTCCCTGGATTTTGAGGGCCTCCGGTGTCGTGGCGTTTGACCCGAGGGTTAGGCTCTGGGACACGACGGCCCCAGGAGTCCAGCCAAGCGTTTCTCGGAACACATCGGTGGGGCCCGTGAAATCGCCGGCCGCGATGATAACCCGGTCTCCGAGGTTCGCTCCTTCCTGGATGGCGGGGGTGTCGGAGACGTTCGCGGGCGTCTTCGAATTTCCCACCGTCAGGACGCTGAAGGAGCCGATTCCGTCTCGGACCATGGAGCCGTTCGAGTAGTCGACCCCATCCACGAATGTGTGAATCGGAGTGCCCAGGGAGAGCGGCGATCCGCTCCGATCGAACGCGCGGCCGTCGGTCCGCATCGGGATAGGCGGCGGTGCGGCGACGGGAATCGTCGAGAAGACGAGGGTAAGGGTCACGACCAGAAGGACGAGGCACGCGATATTGCGAGCCCGCCCGGTCGTCCCCACACCTCCGATGTGAATTCGCCTCGTGCCACGATGTTTGCTTTACTTATACTCATCGTCAGCGGGGACCGAAACTCTTCAATCTCGCGACGCTGCTCACCCATCGGGAAAAGTGGAGAGATGCAACCAGATCGTCCGCTGAAGCCGTATGATCCGCGAGTGCCTCCGAGCGATTGGCAACCCCCCCATGCGCGGGGCATGCTTGGTGGTTCGGGATGCCACTGGGAATTGTTTGGGCTCTCCGTGACCGTGTTTGGACTCGCGTGGGGGCGCCGTCCAGTTCGGAGGAAGCGGGGCCATTACGTACGTCCCGGCCGCCGCGATCTCGGGAATGGGAGTGATCATTACGTTCATTGCCGCGCTGGTTCACTCTCTCGCCTAGTCATCGTTTCCGAGCCTACCTCAGAGAAAATCTCCTGCTTCCGGCCAGTGATAAAGCTTTAAGGAAACCGCACAATCGGCGCCGGTCCGGGGCGACGGATGGCGGAAATCGTCGAGAGTGTGCCGAATTTCTCGGAGGGCCGACGGCCAGAAGTCGTCGAATCCATCGTGGCCGCCATTGCGTCCGTCCCGAGCGTGCGCGTGTTGGATCGGGAGATGGACGCGGACCATAATCGCTCCGTCATCACGTTCGTCGGAAACCAGCAGGCGGTTGCCGAAGCCGCATTCCGCGCCGCCAAGGTCGCCGTCGACAAGATTGACATGAACGGACACCGCGGCGCGCATCCGCGGGTCGGCGCGCTGGACGTGCTCCCGTTCGTCCCGATCTCTGGAGTCACGATGGACGACTGCGTCCAGCTCGCCCGAACGGTCGGAAAGCGGATCGCCGACGAACTCGTAGTGCCCGTCTATCTCTACGAGGCCGCCGCAACCCGGCCGGACCGCCGCGCGCTCCCGGGCGTCCGGCGCGGCGAGTTCGAGGGCTTGAAGGTCGAGATCGCGACGAACCCCGACCGTGTGCCGGACTTCGGCCCTTCGAGACTCCACCCGACGGCGGGCGCATGCATTGTGGGCGCGCGGCCCGTGCTCATCGCGTGGAATGTGAATCTCAAGACAGCGGACGTCGGCGTGGCGAAACGCATTGCGAAGGCGATTCGCGAAAGCGATGGCGGCTTGCCGGCCGTCCGCGCGAAAGGGTTCGAGCTCACGGAGCGAGGACTCGTCCAGGTATCGATGAACATGCTCGACTACCACACGACCTCGCTCGCACAAGCGTTCGAGGCGATTCGGACCCTTGCCGCAAATGAGGGCGTCGAAATCGCAGAGAGCGAGATTATCGGCCTCGTGCCGCTCGATGCGATCCTCGGGGGCGCGACCCAATACTTCAAGCTCGCGCGGTTCAATCGGGCCCAAATCTTGGA
>DATEGJ010000084.1:0-10905 GCA_035280105.1 Thermoplasmata archaeon | reverse complement strand
GGCCGCCGTTCGGCGAGGCCAAGCTCCGCGAATCGCTGGAGGAACTTCGACGAGGTCGTGATGTGAATGTCGAGGGACCGGGCGACTTCACTCGCGAGGTGCCAGTTTCCGTCGCGCAAGGCGCGGACGATCGCGAGGCTGTGCTGCCCTGATAGAAGGAGGATCGCCTGTCGGAACGTTTGGTGGTCCATGAAGGAAACCTGCGAGAGGGAGGCCTAGTGCGACCGTAACTCTAGCAATCGTGGAGCTGGGTGTTCATAAGGCAATCCCCGGAATTCTCATGCACGATTATCTTGGGACAGAACGAACATCGGTTCGGTTGGAATGGCAGAATAGCCAGCCTCGGATGGTCCTCCGTCGTCCGCTCGCGTCGCGGACGTCGAGGGCCGCGTGGGCAAGGTTGAAGTATGGGTACCCGATTCGGCCCCCCTACCGCCGTCCCCTCCCGCCATTCGTGAACCCGTCCGCCGCTGACCTGTGCGAGTGTCCCGCGATGCGCTATACGCGATTCGAGAAAGCCCGGATCATCGGAGCGCGTGCGCTTCAGATTAGCATGGGGTCGCCGATCCTCATCGACGTCCCCTCGGGGGTCGTGGACCCGATCGAGATCGCCTGGATCGAGTTCAACAGTGGGGCCATTCCGATCACCGTGAAACGAGAGTTATAGCGTCCTCGGAACCTCATTGCCGCCTGAAGGCGGCAGGCGCGGAGCGTGTTCGTTGGAGACAGTCCTGAATCGCTGTGTTTATATAGAACCGCTTACACATTATTGGACGCAATCACCGACTATCGGGGTTGATTCACATGATGCGGAAGAGCAAATCAAACCGGACGGAAGAGAATGAGAGCGAGAGCCTGGCGCGGCCCGAGACCACTACACCGGTCAGTTGGTTCGACCAGGTCGACCGATGGTTCGACGAATTCCGTCAGGATTTCGAGGAGCGCTTCTGGAGCCCGCTCGCTCGGCTCGACGAGTCCGCGCTTCGGGTGCGGGAGCCCCTCGTCGACCTCGTTGACAACGGCTCCGAGTTCATCGTTCGAGCGGAGCTGCCCGGTGTCAAGAAGGAAGACGTCGACATCGAGGTGACCGACGACCGCATTGAGATTCGCGCGGAGGCGGATCGCTCTCGCGAAGAGAAGGAGAAGGACTACTTCTTCCGCGAGCGGACGTACCAGTCGCTCTACCGGGTCCTCCCGTTCCCTGCGGAGGTCAAACCGGATCTCGCCCTCGCGACGGTGAAGGACGGCCTGCTTGAGGTTCGTGTCCCGAAGAAGAAAGCGACCCAGGAGTCGAAGGCCGTGAAGGTGCGGGTCCAGTAGGCCCGCATCCTTTCCTCTATCTTGGCTCTTCCAGGTTTCACCATGACTTCAAGTAACGCGTTTACGTTTGGACGGATCGCGGCACATCGCCGCCTTGTCTCATACCGGATGGAGAGGTGAACCATGGCAGCGAGCGGCGAAAAGTTCCTTCGGGTCGCCGAAGCGAAGCCGGCCGACGCGGGACGAGGAATCGTACGCGTCGACCCAGAAGTCATGAAGATCCTTGACCTCAAGGAAAGCGACGTCGTCATCATCAAAGGGACGAAGGCCACGGCCGCGAGCGTCCGTCTGGGTTTCCCGGAGGACGCGAATCGCGGGGTCATCCGAATGGATGGGATGCAACGCCGCAATGCGGGCGTCGGCATCGACGACAAGGTGCACCTGCGAAAGGCGTACGCCCGGCCGGCGGAGAAAATGAGCCTCGCGCCGACGGAGCCAATCCGAATCATGGGGGGCGAACAGTACATGGCGCAGTTCCTCCAAGGCCGCCCGATCACGCGAGGCGATGTCATCAGCGTCAGCGTGATGGGCCGGAAGTTCGATTTCGTCGTCACCTCGTTTTCGCCCGGAGCCGACGCGGTCCTCGTCGAACCGGAGACGGAAATCAAGATCGCCGAAAAGCCGATGAAGGAAGAAGAGGCGAAGGTCCCGAAGGTCGACTACGAGGACATCGGCGGCCTCGGACAAGAAGTCCGCAAGGTCCGAGAAATGATCGAACTCCCCCTCCGCCATCCGGAGTTGTTCGAGCGCCTCGGGGTCGAAGCCCCGAAAGGGGTCCTGCTGCACGGTCCCCCCGGGACCGGCAAGACCCTCCTCGCGAAAGCAGTCGCCTCCGAGACGAACGCGAACTTCTATTCGATCGGCGGACCGGAGATCATGTCGAAGTTCTACGGGCAGAGCGAAGAGAACCTCCGGGACATCTTCAAACAGGCGGAGGAGAACGCGCCGAGCATCATCTTCATCGATGAACTCGACTCGATCGCGCCGAAGCGGGACGAGGTCACCGGCGAGGTGGAGCGCCGTGTCGTCGCGCAGCTCCTCGCCCTCATGGATGGCCTCCAGGCCCGCGGGAAGGTCGTCGTCATCGGGGCGACGAACCGGCCGAACGCGCTCGATCCAGCCCTTCGCCGGCCCGGACGATTCGACCGAGAAATCGAGATTGGGGTACCGGACCGCGACGGCCGGTTGGAGATTCTCCAGATTCACACGCGTGGAATGCCGCTCGCAAAGGACGTGGACTTGGCGGAACTCGCGTCGCTGACCCACGGATACGTCGGAGCGGACCTGGCGGCGCTGAGTAAGGAGGCCGCGATGCGTTCCCTTCGGCGTATCTTGCCGGAGGTCGACATCCAAGTCGATTACATTCCACCCGAAGTCCTGAACCGTCTCGAGGTCACACGAGACGATTTCCTGCAGGCGTACCGAGAAATGGAGCCCTCCACGCTGCGAGAAGTCTTGATCGAGAGGCCAAACGTGCATTGGGAGGACATCGGCGGGCTCGACGAACCGAAGCAGGAGCTCCGAGAGTCGATCGAGTGGCCGCTGAAGATGAACAAGCTCTTCGCGCATTTCGACGCGCGACCGCCGCGCGGCATCCTCTTGTACGGTCCGCCGGGAACCGGGAAGACGCTTCTGGCGAAGGCCGTCGCCACGGAGTCCGAAGCGAACTTCATATCCGTGCGCGGACCGGAATTCCTGAGCAAGTGGGTCGGCGAGAGCGAGCGGATGGTCCGCGAGACGTTCCGGAAGGCGAAGACCGCGGCCCCGTGCGTCATCTTCTTCGACGAGGTCGATGCGATCACGCCGGTCCGGGGTGCGTCGTCCGACTCGCAGGTCACGGAACGCGTGATCTCCCAGATCCTGACCGAGATGGATGGGCTCGAGGAACTCCATAATGTCACCGTCATCGCGGCGACGAACCGGATGGACCTCGTGGACTCGGCCTTACTACGACCCGGACGGTTCGATCGGCACATCTACATCGCACCGCCGGATCTTGCGACCCGCAAGGCGATCCTCGAGATCCACACGCGGAAGAAACCGCTCGCGAAAGACGTCGACCTGGACGAAATCGCCCGCCGGACGGACAAGTATACCGGCGCAGAGCTGGCCGCCGTCTGCAACGAAGCGTCGATGCTCGCAATCCGAGACGTCGCGCTGAAGTTCCCGCAACTCGACGAGAAGAGCCTGGCAAAGGTCACGATTGACAAGAGGCACTTCGAAGCCGCGATGAAGAAAATCCAACCGCAGACGGGGGATCCGTCGCGGTACATGCAGATGCCGTCGCGATTCGGTCGCGCTCCTGAAGTGAGTTAGGCAGAAGGATTAAGCCGGACGGTGGGGAATCGCCGGCTGTGGCCGCTTCCGCTCCTGGGAAGCTGATCCTCTTCGGGGAACACGCGGTCGTTTTCGGCGAGCCCGCTCTGAGCACCGCCATCAACCTCCGCGTCGAGGTGTTCGCCCGGCCGAACCCGACATGGTTGGCGGATGGAAGCTCGATTGACGAGCCGCGCTACCGCTATGTGAAAGCGGCGATCGGAAAGGCGAAGCTCGCCAAGCCGCAATGGATCGAGATCCGCTCGATGGTACCGAGCGGTTCGGGACTCGGATCCTCGGCGGCCGTGACGGTCGCGACATTAGGCGCGATTCACGGCAACTTGAGTTCATTTGACGTCCCGACGATCGCTCGCGAGGCCTTTGAGGTCGAACATGAGGTGCAAGGTCGCGCGAGCCCGATTGACACGAGCACGGCCAGCGCAGGTGGCGGCGTCCTCGTGCTTCGCGAGCCGAAGGCGGATCTCTTGTGGTCTCTCGAGCGGGACACCCGCCGCTGGTTCTTGCACCGAGCGAACCTGCCCGAGCTCGACCTGGTCATCGGGAACACGGGCATCAGTGCCGCCACCGGTCCGCTCGTCGCGAAGGTGAAGGAGCGGGTGGAGCGCGATCCGAACGCGGGGGCGATGATTCGCGAGATTGGGCAGATTACGCTCGACGGCTTGGCGGCTATCCGTCGAACAGACCTAGTCGAAGTTGGGCGTCTCATGGACCGGAACCATGCCCTCTTGACGCAGCTCGGCGTGGGGCACCCGATGTTGGACCGCCTCGTGAAAGCGGCGCGGCCCTCCAGCTACGGAGCGAAGTTAACCGGGGCTGGAGGAGGCGGGAGCATCGTCGCGGTCACCGACCGTCCGCAAGAGACCGCGGAGGCACTTAGGGCAGCGGGCGGGAAGGCGTTCATCGTTCGACCCGATCCGGTCGGGGTGACGCGTCAACCATGAGACAAACCGCTGCAGAGCGCAGACCTGGCGGGACCCGCCCGAAACGCATGGCGGTCCCCGGTTCCCTGTTAGTCCTGCATGCGGGCGAACTTCTTACCATGGCGGGACCGCCGGATCCGCGAACGCATGAGTTGGCGGCGGAGATGGGTCTCATCGAGGACGGGGCCGTCTACATCGAGGGGGAACGCGTCGTCGATGTCGGCCGCACGTCCGAAGTCGTTGCGCGACACCCGCAAGCCGACACGCAGATCGACGCGACGGGCAAGGTCGTCCTTCCGGGATTCGTCGATCCTCACACGCATGCGGTGTTCGCCGGCTCGAGGGAACGGGAGGTCGAGTGGAAGGCGCAGGGCCTGACCTACGCGGAAATCGCCGCACGCGGCGGCGGGATCCTTGAGACGGTCCAAGCGACCCGTAAGGCCTCCGAAGCGGATCTTGCGCGGATCGCGTCCGATCGACTGCGCACCATGATGGGCTTCGGGACGACGACCGTGGAGGTGAAATCTGGGTATGGACTCCGGACCGACGACGAACTGAAAATCCTCCGGGCCGCCGCGAAAGCAGGCGCGCTGGCGAAGCTC
This sequence comes from Thermoplasmata archaeon, assembly GCA_035280105.1. Classification (GTDB taxonomy): domain Archaea; phylum Thermoplasmatota; class Thermoplasmata; order RBG-16-68-12; family RBG-16-68-12; genus RBG-16-68-12. The sequence continues at coordinate 5,726 of DATEGJ010000084.1, read as the reverse complement.
GATGTCATCTCGACCTTCCTCGGAGCGCATGCCGTTCCCCCAGAAAATACGGGCAAGACCGACGCGTACGTCGATCTGGTGGCGGGTGAGATGCTCGACGCGGTGGTGTCGGCTGGCATCGCGGCGTTCTGCGACGTCTTCGTGGATGACGGGTATTTCACGAGTTTCCAGGGGCGTCGGATCCTGGAACAAGCAAGCCAATCAGGCCTGCGTCCGAAGGTTCACGCGGATGAGTTGAAAGACACGGACGGCGCGTCTCTTGCCGCGGACGTCGGCGCGACATCGGCGGATCATCTGCTGCACTCATCCAGTGATGGCATCGATGCGATGGCGCGACGCGGCGTCATCGGCGTCCTCCTCCCGTCGACGTCACTCACCTCGCATCTTCCGTTCGCCGATGGCCGGCGGCTCGTGGCAGCGGGCGTCCCCGTGGCTCTCGGAACGGACTTCAATCCGAACACCTGGTGCGAGTCGATGCAACTCGTCATCGCCTTGGCGTGCCACCATACCGGGCTCGTCCCCGCAGAAGCGATCGTCGCCGCGACGATCAACGCGGCCCACGCGGTCGGTCGCGGTGCAGACCTGGGCGGCCTGGAACGGGGGAAGCAAGCCGATCTCGTCGTCCTCGACGTGCCCTCGTACCGCCACCTTGGCTATCGAGTGGGAGGGAATGCCGTTCACACGGTTATCAAGAGCGGTCGGATTCGGATAGCCACGAGTTCGCGATCGCCGCGGTCGTGACTTGCGACTAGGGAGGCCGGGAGACCGTCGCGTTTTCGAGCCGCGAGCCCGCCCGAATCGTCATTTCGTCCCCGATGATGCTCTTCGCGATGTGAGCCCCTTCTTCGATGACGCAACCGCGGGAGACGACGCTGTCCACGATTTCCGCGCCCTTGCCGATGACGCTCCCTTCGAGCACGATGCTCTTGCGCACGATCGCCTTGCCTTCGAGGCGTGCGCCCTCATAGAGGGACGAATTGTCCGCGACACTGCCACTCCGGAGGACCGCGTTCGGCCCGACGTAGCAGGGACCTCGGATCGTCACGCCTTCCTCCAACAGGGCCGCCGGATCGAGGATGACCGCGCCCTCGCTCGCGACGCCGCTGCGGCGCAACGGCTTCCCTTCCCGTCGAACCACCTCCATGCTGGCCTTCCAGAGATCGTGCGGCATCCCGATGTCCATCCAGACGCCGTCCAACCGGGACCCGTACAGGGGCACGCCTTTCGACAACAGCTTCGGGAACAAATCCTTGGCGAAGTCGAACTTCTGGTCTGGCGGGATGAAGTCGAGGACCTCCGGTTCCAGGATGTAGATACCGGCATTCACAAGGTTGGAAAACGCCGCCTCTCGTTTCGGTTTTTCCTGGAACTTCACGACGCGGCCTTTCGCGTCGAGTCCGACGATCCCGTATTGGGTCGGGTCCTCGACCTCCGTGAGGGCGATCGTCACCAGACCGCCTTTCCGTTTATGGAGTTCGTATAGAGCCTTGAAGTCCACATCGCACAGGATGTCGCCCATCGCGACGACGAACGTCTCGTCGATGAAGTTGCCGACACGCCGGACCGCTCCGGCGGTTCCAGCGGGATTCTCCTCGAAACTGTAGAGGATCGATGCGTTGTAGTCGACGCCGTCACCGATCGACTTAATCAGGGCATCGGACAGATACGCCGTCGTCACGATGATTTCGTGGAAGCCAGACGTCGCGAGGGACCGGAGGACGTAGTCGATGCACGGCCGGCCCGCGACGGGCATGAGGGGCTTCGGACGTCGATAAGTGAGCGGCTTGAGGCGGGTGCCTTCGCCGCCCGCAAGGACGACCGCCTTCATCGGCCGATCTCCACCCGGCCTTTCTCCAAGAGCGCCTTCAGCGCCTCGTCAGCCGAGTCCTCGAGTTTCTTGGGATCCAGGAGGGTGCGACGGACTTGGCGGTTCTGCTGGCGAATCGCGTCACGCGCCTCGCGAGCCTCGGCGCGCTGCGCTCCCCGGATCGAGAGGACCTTATCGCGCATCTCGACGACCTTCGCGTGCACCTCGTCCGCCTTCGCCCGCGCCTCGAGGTAGGCCGCGTGTTTCTCGTTCCCTTCGTCGTTGAGCTTTCCGATCTGTTGCGCGAGGCCAAGGGTCTCCTCGTGGACGGCGCGAGCCTGGCCTCCCAGGGTGACCGCGGACCGGTGTTCCTTTTCGGCGGCCTCGAAGAGTTCCGTGATACCCGAATCGAGATCCCGGACCTCCTTGGCCACCTTGTCCTGGTCCGCCTTCAGGGCCTCGAGTTCCTTGAGTCGTTTCAACGACTTCTTCAATTCATCGAGGAGCTCATTCTCCTGCGGCAACGTGAGCGACGCCGTCTGCTGCCGCATCTCCATCTGCGACGCGCGCCGTTTCACGGCCCGTAATTCCGCCCCGACGTCGCCGGATGCGGACCCCCGCATCTTGCGTTTCAACTCGATGAGGGCCTTTGCCTTCGACTGGAGCTCGTCCCGCTTCTCTCGATGCGCGCGGGCTTCCGCGGCGAGGGCTGCGCGCTTGTCCCGCAGATCGTGCAGAGCCGGCGTGAGGCCCCGCTTCGTTTCGTGGACAAGATCGCGCTCTTGGCGGAGCAGCTGGGCTTCCTGATTCAAGAGGGTCCGTTTCTCGAGGAGGCTCTGGAGTTTGATCTCCGCCTGCTCGAGCTCAGAAACCGTTTTCTTCCGGACCATCGGGTCCCCCAGGCCGATTGGATAGCAGCGATTGGCGGTGATGCCATTAACCTTTCGCACCACCGAGGCTATCGGCGATGCGGCCAATCTCCTCCGGAGAGAGCTCCTCGACGCGACGGTCGCGGAACGGGATGTCGCGGAGCGATGTCTCTAGTGCGTCTCGAGTTTTCGCCAACGTCGGCCAAGCAAGTCGAAGGCCATTTTCCACGGTCTTCCGGCGGTGGGCGAACAGCGCGTCGACGACGGCATCAAACCTATCCGGGTCCGGGATCGCAAACGGACTTGGGCGCGGTTCGAGTCGGACGAGCGCAGAGTCGACCCGCGGTTGGGGGCTGAACGCGTTGCGCGGCACGCGCTCCAGGATCTCGCACGCGGCTCGGCGGTACACGCCGACGCTGAGACGGGAATAGTCGACCGTCCTGGGCTTCGCGATCATGCGGCGCGCGAACTCCCACTGGTACATCAGAACCGCGCGATCGAAGGATCCGTCCAGGAGCTTGAAGGTCAATGGTGAGGAAATTTGGTACGGCAAGTTCGCCGCCATCACGTCGAAGCGTGGCCAGTCGACCTTCAGCGCGTCACCCGGTATGACCTCGACGTCAGGAAAGGCATCCTCCAGGTACTTCGCAAAGCGACGGTCGGCCTCGATCGCAATCACGCGCTTCGCGCGGGCCGCGAGATGGCGCGTCAGTACCCCAAGGCCGGGGCCGATCTCGAGCACGACATCCGACGGTCGAATCTTCGCGTATTCAATATGGCGCAGCGCGACTCGCGAATCGACGAGGAAGTGTTGGCCTAACGCCTTCCGCGGTTTCACTCCGAGTTCGCTCAGGAGCCGCCTGGCTTCCTCGGCCATGCCCGGCCCACGAACTCCATGTCCTTTAGGCTTGCGTGCCACCTCAGCCGATGACGGTCACGCTGCGCTGGTCGACAGGCCGGTCCGGTGGCCCGAGAACCGCGGTAACGATGTACGTCCCGCTTCGGATGTAGTTAACGCTGTGCTGGAAGCCCTGGAGCGATCCTCGTCCGTCGAGGGACACTTGATCCTTGAAGGTCTGCGTGACCTTGCCCAGCGGATCCGTCACCGTCACGGTCAGGATGTCCGTGATGACAATCGGCGTCATGTCGTTCCCGCGAACAACCGTTATCCAGATGGAAAGGACTCGCGACGCCGCGGTGAGATTCAGGTCGCCGATCCAGTAGGGTCGGGTGCCGTTCGTGTAACCCGCGTCAAAATCCGCGGCATGGTACGCCCGCGTCGTGTACGTCGTCGAGGGATCGATACCCCCCGCGGTCGGTGTGATTGACAACGTCGCGACGTACGGCCCGTCGAGCCCGGCGGCGTGAATCTCGGGTCCCGAGAAGCTGAATTCCAGCGTTGAGATGCCGTCAGCAAGATTCACTTGGCGGTATGCCCGGACAATCTCGACAGTGCCATTCGATGACCGCAGGACGCCAGCCAGGTCGAACCCAGCGGGCATGAACACTTCGACCTCGGCGCGAATGACCAGCGAGTCGTACTTGCCGTCTCCGTTCATGTCCGGCGTCATCTCGGCGAAGTGGCCGGTGAAGCGCGCGAGTTCTAGCGTGTCGTCGAAATCGGTTGCCCGATACGCCGACGTCACGCCGCACAACGACTCGGGGTAGTAGTAGACCGGGCTCGGGATCGCGCCTCCGGACGGCGGCAACGTCGTGTTCCCGGTCAGCAGGTCGTAGGGTCCGTAGATCGTCAGCGTGAAGTTCCACGGCCCGTCGACGTTCGCGCGACGGATCATGTCGCCACGGAAACGGAGCCAGACGCTCGTGTCTCTCGTCGCGAGCGACACCTGGCGGTACGCGTATCCGATGAACTGGGTCGCGTTCCCTCCAGATCCTTTCGTGAGGCCACCGTTGAGGCTGTAGTTGCCCGCGATGTTGACATGGACATCCGCGCGAATCTCGAGGAAATCGGCGAGGTGGTCCGAGTCGACATCGACCGCGAGATCCGTGTGGCCTCCCGTGAATTGCACGGGCCGAACCGGCTGTTCGAACTCCGCGACCTTGTACGCCTTCGTCGTGTAGTTCCATTCAATCCCGCCTGGCGGAGGTCCGATGATCGGACGTTCCATGCCGCCGTACACGGATCCGAGGTAGAGTTGAGCGTGAACCTGATACGGTCCATCGATTCCGGCCCGGGCGATCTCGGTGCCCTGGAAGGCCATGCGGACCGTCTGCGTTCCCGACGGGAAGAAGTACCGCTCATAGACGTACGCGATGGGGGACCACGACGCTCGGACACCCATGTACGGGAGGGGCACTGGCCCTCCGTATCCGCAGTTCCCGCCGCTCGGCGGGCTTGACGTCGAGAGGTAGGCGGAGATATCCCACGTGCCGGCCTGTGGGAGCGAGATCTGCGCTTCGACGACGAGGAAATCGAACTTCCCATTCGCATTCGTGTCGAGTCCGTAATCGGTCCCGGCATCTCCCCCGGAGGCGGTCAGGAGGGCATGGACGCCCCATGCCGCCCCGCCGGTGGCGAGGGCCATGGTGAGCAGCACCGTGACCATGCGCCCGGTCAAGATCATCGTCGCACCGGCGGCATGTAGACGCTCCGGGATAATCAGCCCACGCACATCGTTCGGCTTTGCTCTAACCGCCGATATTTTCGACCATGCCTATTTGAACCGGAGACCGGGATGCGGCCTCGTGTCCGTTCCCGGGGCCGACCTGCCGTTTCAGGACACCGGGAGCCTCCAGTGTTGGATGGTCGGGCTTATCATCGGGGCCCTCGTCCTAGTCTTGGCGATCCTGATGGCGTACCAGCGATACGTCGCAGGAAAGAAGCCGGTCCAGCACCTGTGCGACTATTGCGGCCACATGGTGACGGCGGTGAGCGACTGCCATCACGCGCCGGTGCGGGAGCGTTTCCTCCACGGGACGTGCATGGAGTGCAAGCAGGACTGCCGGCTCGTCTGCACGCGCTGCAAGAATCCGCTGTAGGCCATCAGTTCCCGATCCATTGAAAGATCGTTGCTTCGCCTTGACCGACG
>DATEGJ010000083.1:0-2881 GCA_035280105.1 Thermoplasmata archaeon | reverse complement strand
GCCCGAGCACCCGACGTACCAGCGGTAAGGAAGCGAAGGATTCATCCGTTCCTCGCTCCATGAATGACCTTGGAGGGAGAGCGCGTGAACACGCGGCGCGTGTTGCTTGGCATTTTCTTCACACTCGCGGGCCTCGTGAGTCTGATGGTCCCAGCCTTTCCCTTCATCTGCATCGGCGCCCTCATCTTCGGTCCGATCGAGCTGATAATCGGCCTTGCCGGAGAGAATCGCGCGAAGGGGGCGCGGATCGCATGGACGTCGGCGCCACCGTCCGGATGGGCCTCGGTGGCGCGTCCGCCGGTCGATGTCGCGAGGGTTCCAACGAAGTATTGTCCGCACTGCGGTACGAGGAATGGCGATCCCAACCCGAATTGCACGAAGTGCGGTGAGCCTCTTCCTGGACGGTAACCGGGGAAACGGATATGCCACGCCAGTCTATCGCGACGTCGTGAACTTCCAGTTCACCAACCTCCTCGAATTGGAGGACTTGGCTCGCGCGAAAGTCCCGCATCCCTCGTTCGAATACATCGTCGGCGGCGCGGAGGACGAGGTTTCCCTTCGCCGAAATCGGGAGGCGTACGACCGGTGGGCGTTGCGTCCGCGCGTCCTCGTTGACGTTTCGAAACGCGACACGTCGACGACCGTCCTCGGGGAATCCGTGTCGATGCCGATCCTCGTCGCGCCGACGGCGTTCCATTGCCTTGTCCACCCCGAGGGGGAAGTGGCAACCGCCCGCGGTGCAGCCGCCGCGAACACGTTGATGGTTGCGAGTACAATCTCCACGAAAACCTTGGAGGAAATTGCAGATTCAGTCGCGGCCCCGCGTTGGTTCCAGCTCTACGTGTACCGGGACCGGAAGGTCACGGAGGACCTCGTCGATCGCGCGGTGCGAGCGGGCTACCGAGCGATTTGCCTCACCGTTGACACGCCGCTACTCGGGCGACGGGAACGGGACGAGCGGAATCGGTTCACCCTGCCCTCGGGACTTGACCTCGCAAACCTCAGGCCGGCCGGTCTCGATGGCTTGCCTGACTCGGAGCGCGGCTCGTCGTTTTCGAGGTACGTCGCGGATCTCCTCGATGAGTCGGTGACATGGCGGGAAGTCGACTGGCTCAAATCGAGAAGTCCTCTCCCGATCGTGCTCAAGGGGGTGATGACCGCCGAAGACGCCGCGATCGCTGCGGAGCATGGGGTCGATGGCATCGTCGTTTCGAATCACGGAGGACGCCAGTTGGACTCGACGCTCGGTACCCTCGACGCCTTGCCGGAAGTCGTTGCCGCGGTCAAGGGACGGACCGAGGTCTACGTCGACGGCGGGATCCGTCGCGGGACGGATGTGTTGAAAGCGATTGCCCTCGGAGCCCGGGCGGTCCTCGTCGGTCGCCCGATCCTCTGGGGCCTTGCCATCGGCGGATCGGACGGAGTAAGCGCGGTCCTGGGGCATCTGCGAAAGGAGCTCGATATCGCGATGGCCCTCACCGGCCGAACGACGATCAAAAGCATTGACCGCGACTTGGTTGCACGGGTTGGCAGCGTTTCGTAAGAGACCCGCGATACCGTCAGTTCGCAACGCGTTGTTCGAGGAATTCAAGAAGGATCCGGACCGCTTCGCTGTTCCCAGCGCGTTGCGACGGGAGACGACCAAGCGCGAGTTTCTCCGGGATCAGCTGCTTCAATCGGTGGACGTCTTCGAAGCGGTAGCCGAGGAGCGAAGCATTCCGTTCGGCTTCGGCATGGCCCTTCGGGGGAATCGCAATCATGGGAGTGCCCGCGACGCGCGCCTCGTTCAAGGTCCCTTTGCCTGCCGTCGTGATGACGAGGTCGGCCGCCAACACATAGTCCTGAAGGTTCGGCAAGAATCCGTAGGTGTACACGCCCGGAGAGGGATTCACCTTGAGTTTCGGGCCACTCACGACGACCATCGATGTGTCCTCCAGATCGAGTTCGTGAAACGCTCGGATCGCGGCGGTGATGAGGAACTCCCCAATCGCGGTTCCTCCGCCGGTGACAAGGATCGTCTTCTTGCGGAAGAACAGCTCCTCCCGGAGCCGGTCTCTTGGCGCGCTGAACGACCGGACGACAGGACCGATCCGTCGCACGTTGGGCCATTGAGGGCCCGGCTCATGGGTGAGAATGAGATCGACACTCCGGGCGAGCCGCGAGAACCAGAAGTTCCCGTAGCCCTCGATCACCTGCGATGGGACATCGCGTGCGAACGCCTGCTGAATCCCTTCGAGGATGAGTACGGTCGGAACGCGGTGGTGCACCGCATCCCGTACGGACGCGATCTCGCCATCCGAAAACAGGAAACGGTAGTAGTCCCAATCGCCCTCCTCCCGAAGGAACCGGCGCGCGACGCGAAGGTATCGGGCATAGTCGAGATACCACTTCCATGCTGGCTGCAACACGCCGTCCTGTGAGGGCCAGTCAGGCGCCGGTGGTGCGGTCAGCGCATCGAACCCACTCGCGACGACGAGATCGAGGGCGGGCACACCGGCAAGGAAGAGGAAGTACAGGTCGGGACGCGCTTCCTGAAGTTCACGGGCCAAGGCCACGGACTCGGTCGCATGGCCGAGTCCTTGCGAGTGCACCGCAAAGTAGCCGCGAAGCTCGCCCATCAAGGGGCCGATGGTCCTGTTCCAGAAAGACCTTCGGCATCCGCAACCAATCGCATTCGCCCCTCCGCGCCGCGGGCTTTTATGGGTCCGCTGTGTTCCTGCGACCGTGGAACTCTCGACGCTCGCGAAGTACCCGTTTCTCCGGGAGGCGTCCGCCTTTATCCGGTCGGAGAAGGTGAGCCTCGAGGAGATCCTGCTGGAGCCGGCGTACGAGCGGGCGCGAACGATTGGGAAAGCGCGGGTCCTGGAAGCCCTCGACAAGG
>DATEGJ010000082.1:0-2676 GCA_035280105.1 Thermoplasmata archaeon | reverse complement strand
CATCCTCACGGCCATGCAGGAGCGACGGTTCCCGATCGCGGGGCGGCACCCGCAGTCGGCCGGCGCCTCGACCCGCGTCGACGATGTCCCCTGCAACTTCGTGCTCGTGGGCGCCTGCAACATCCAGGAACTCCCCTCGATCCTCTCGCCGCTTCGCTCCCGCATCGCCGGCGAGGGCTACGAGGTGCTCGTCGAGACGACGATGCCCGACACTGACGCGAACCGAGCGAAGCTCGCGCAGTTCGTCGCGCAAGAGATCGCGGTCGACAAGCGCATTCCTCCCGCCTCCCGGGACGCGGTCCTAGTCGTGGTCGACGAAGCGCATCGTCGGGCCAAGGCCCTGGACAACAAGGACAAAGCCCTCTCCCTTCGGCTACGAGAACTGGGTGGTCTTATCCGCTCAGCGGGCGACATCGCTGTCACGGAACAGGCGAAGCTCATCGAGGCCGACCACGTGCGCCGCGCGACAAAGGTCGCTCGTTCCATCGAGGACCAGATTCGCGAGCGGTACGGGTCGTACACCGCAGGCGTCGGGACGGACTTGTCCTCGGCCCAGCGGGAGTCGTCGCCGTACCACTACTGGAACGAGCACAAGGCCGACGACGTCCAGGGCTACCAATGAGCCAGCGTCAGGCGGCGAGTTGCCGCAACATCTTGTAGCCGTCCTCGCCGTCCGTGTAGAAGTGCGGCAGGATGGCGGTAATCTCGAACCCGTATCGCTTGTAGAAGGCAATCGCTTCGACGTTCGAAACGCGGACCTCGAGTTCGATTCGCGAGATGCCTCGCATCGCACAGGCCTGCGCGAACGCGTTCATCATCTGGCTCCCGAATCCGCGCCGCCGGAACGGCGCCGAGACGGCGAACATCAGGATGCGGGCCTGTCCGTCCGCCGAGACGACCGACGCGAGGAACCCGACCGGGTGGCCATCGAGGTCCGCGACGAGAAACCCGTCCCGCCACCATCGATGAATGTCGAGGTAGAGGGACGTCGGATAGTTTTCCCGCAATGCATCGCGTACGATCGTCGCGATCGCCGGAAGGTCATTGGGGACGAACGGTCGGATGCGCACGAGTCCGAGCGAAGAGTCCGGCCCATTTCAAAATGACGGTCGGCGGCAACCTCATCCCCTCGAGGACGTTCCGACGGCCGTGCGAGCGGTCATCGAGCTGTCCGGTGAGCATCCGACGCTCCCGCGAGCGGAAGCCCTTGCCGCAATCGCGGCGGAAGGCGTCGAGCTCCGTTCGGCGGTCTTCGGCCCGGGGCTCCTCCGGATCGACGCCTCAGGACAGGTTGAAGCCGCCGCGCTTCGCCTCGGTCTTGCTCACCTTGTCTCGGAAGAGATCGGCGTTGGAGACTTCGATTCGATCCGCGCGGCCGCTCGTCAGACCGACCTCGGAGGACGGACGTTTCGGGTTCGGGCTTCCGGAGTTGGCGTCGACGTTGACACCCAATCGATCGAGGCCGCTCTCGGGACGGAGTTCGGGCGGACGGGGAAAGTGAATTTGGTCCGCCCGGACGTTGAGTTTCGGGTGCTCGTCGGGGACGAATTTATCCTTGGGCGCGTCGTTCACCGCTTCGATCGGGGCCGCCTCGAGTCGAGAAAGGTCGCGCGTCGGCGGTTCTCGCTCCCGATTTCTCTTCATCCGAAACTCGCACGCGCCTTGGTGAATCTCTCCCGCGTGCCTCCAGGCGGTACGATTCTCGATCCGTTTTGCGGGACTGGGGGCATCCCCCTCGAAGCATCGGAGATGGGTTTGCGAGTCCTCGCCTTCGACCGCGTGCGACGGATGGTCGAAGGGACGCGGTCCACATTGAGGGAATCGGGTTTCTCAGCCAACGTCGCGGTCGCGGATGCGGGGCAACTCCCGGTGCGGTCCAAGGGGATTCACGCGATCGCGACCGACCCGCCATACGGCCGAGCCGCGTCGACGCGGGGAGAACCGAGAGATCGTTTGTACGCACGGGCCTTCGAAGCCTTCGAGGACGTGTTGCCGGAGGGTAGGTTCGCTTCTATGGTCCTGCCGAACGAGAGTGCGATCGAAATTGCGAGCACCCGATTGGAGTTGGTCGAGCGGCACGATCTTCGGGTTCACCGCTCGCTCGTGCGTCACTTCTGCGTGTTCGTCAAGGCGTGACGTGCAAGGTGATTGGGAGAAATGACTCGGCGGTCCCGCGGACCGTCGTTGCGTGCACCCGGAACGTCACATCCTGCGGCAGGAGTGCGTTGGTCGGCCACGACGACGGAGCGGTGACGCGGAGCGTTAGGACGGCCCGTTGGCCTGCGCCCAACGTCACGCTGACGGTGGCGTTCGAGACCGACGTCACGTTCGATCCGACCTGGACTTCCGTGAACAAGATTGAAAAGCCAAAACTCGCTAGATTCGACTCGTTGACGTCTGCGGCAACGATGACCGATTCGCGGACCGGAATCGTGTGATTCACCGCGAACGTCATGTTGACGGTCGTCCCGATCCGGATCGCCTGGGTCATCTCGGGGAGCGGCGTGCCGTTCACGGTTTCGAAGGCGAGGGCTTGGGGCCCGGACACGACGGCGAAGGGCACGGGAACGAACGTGACGAGGAGAATGCCCACTGCGGCGATTCCGATGAGCTTGCGTCGTACGTCCAGCTGGGTGAGATCGTTTAGCGGTGGCGGGTGTCGGATGCCGAGCATCA
>DATEGJ010000081.1:0-6135 GCA_035280105.1 Thermoplasmata archaeon | reverse complement strand
GTACGCGGTGTGGGTCAGGATGACGTTCGATCGCGCGCCGAGACTCGCGAGCGTGTGAACCAAGGCGAGGCAATAGAGGCCCGCATCCGCTTCGACGTCGTACTTCACGGGCACCGACAAGGTGGACCGCGTGCCGTCGGGGATGTCGTACATCACGAGTTCCTGCACGCCCACGAGGGCCTTGTCCGATTCGATGCCGAGCCCGAGGGAATGGGAGAGGCTGTCCCACGACTCAGTGAACGCCGTGCGGATCGCTTCCGGCGTGGCCAATTCGAGCGCCCCTTCACTCCGGGCCGGGAGTGGCGTTCGTCCGTCCACGTAGTCCGCCGACTCCACGAGGCTCTGGAATAGCTCCTCATGCAACCGGGCGTCGACGGGTTCGGCTTCGATCGAATCAGGGGGTTCCAAACCTGGTTCTTCGGGGGGCGCGCGCCGCGCTTTCGGCGAGTCACTCGACGTCACTGGGGTCAACCCTCTCCCACTGTTCGCAGGAATGATTATCAGATATTTAGGTGCTACGGCGTCTACCGAATGATAGATTTTGTTAACTCTGGTAGGAAGGGTGAAGTACCTTCGCGGCATTGACGAATCCGTGCCTGCGAAGCCGCCGGAAAAGGTCCAGTTCAACATTCGCGTGGACCGAGCGATCTTGGAGCGGTTCCGGGATTACTGCAGCCGCAACGGCCTCGACCCTCCGGGCCAGATCGTCCTGTTTATGCGGAGGGTCCTCGAGACGGAATTCGACTTTCAGGAACGGTTGTGGTCGGCGCTGAAGGAAGAGTCTCCTTAGCTGTCGCAGGAACGAAGGGTGCGTCGAATCGCCGCGCCAGCATTGCGAGCTCTCGCGGCTTCAGCGCCTCCGGCGCGACAGTGAGGAAGAGCCGACATCCATGGAGGCTCGCGATGTCAAGGATGTCCTTCACGAACGGAAGCCACGTGCGAAAGTCGACGTAGAGGGCGACCTGCTCGAGCCCGACGAACACGATGTCGCTTCCCGGGTGAGCGATCGCATAATTCGTGATCGTTCGCCTGGCTTCCGTATCGAGGGCGGTCGGTCGGACGCACGCGAACCCGGTTTCCGGCTGTTCCGTGATCCATACGATCTCGAACCGGTCCCCGTACCGGATGCGCGTTTTCGACGGATGGTCGGTCGCCAGGACGAGACCGTGGCGCGCGCCGACGAGAGGCAGGGCCACTGGGACGTCTTGGGCGGGGATCGTGAGCAACACATGATCCGCGGCGCCGGCGGTCGCCGGGGCTGTCGTCTCGAGGATGTCGAGGAGGCGGTCCACCGTTCCGCGCAAGGTCGCGAACTCATCCGGCGCGAAGGTCGCGTATCCCGCCGCAAGGATCACCGTCCCTTTCGACGCGCTCGCCTGATTGACGACTCGCTTCAGGAAGCGAGCGACGGCCTCGAACCCAGCGAGCGTCGCGAGGTAATCGAGGTCGTCGAGCAAGACGGCGGTACCCGGATTCTCCCGGAGAAACTTAACGACCGTGTGCACGAGCTCGAAGTCGAGGGTGTTCGGGCGCAGGGTCCTATCCGCGTTCGACGCCGTCGTGACCCAGAGGATCGGCGTTCGCTCGAGGCCGAAGCGGGCGGAGACCCGCGACGGGGCGAGGCCGGTTACACAGAGCCCGGGCGTTGTCGAGACGATGTCCCGGAACGCCCCCATCGCCGCGCTCCGTCCGTTCTCCACGATGAGGTAATTGAGCCCGCGTTCCAGGCGATGACGCGGCGCGTGCACCGATCGGAACTCCGTCACCGGCTCGATGACGAGGTACTGATACCGCACGACCGCGAAGGCGATGAAGATCGACCACATGAGCGTGTAGAGCGAGCCGAGCCCCAGGGGCGTGTCGCTCGCAATGATGACGGGCCAGAGGAGCTCCGTGATCGCCGCCGGAACGGTGCCGAGGATGAGTCCTCCGACGACGACCCCGAGCATGATCCGACGAGGGGTCTTGCGGACCTGCCACCACTCCCGCACGAAGAGCGCGACCGCGGAGAACATCCAGATGCCGAAGAACGGGGTGAAGTACGCGTACGTCGGCGCGACGTGGGCGCTCGGTCCAAAGGCGTTGTGCGTCACCCCATCGATCACGAGATTCGTGAAACCGATCAGATACACCCACGCAAGGTACGGCAGATAGCTTACGACGAGGGCGATCGGACCGCCCAACCAAAGATGGCGCCGCGGGTAGGACAAGACCAAGTGATACAGCGTCGCGGGGACGAGGGACACCCCGAGCCACATCACCCGCGTCCAGAGGAAGAGGGTCGCCGGCGACGTGCCCGGCGAAGAGGACCGCAACACGAGCTCGCCAAGATCCCACAAGACGAACGCGAACATCACGAGCACGAACGATCGATTTGCCGGCCCGCGAGGATTCAGGCCGAACACGTAGGCTCCGAGGAACGCACTCACGACGAGGGCCAAGAGCGAGATGCTCGCGCCGAACGTGAGGTAGACCGCGTCGGGAAACCACGCTGTCATTCGGCCACGATCTCAAAGGCCCCGCGCTCGACGAGCAGCGGGTAGTAATCCAAGTCGTGCTCCACACCGCGCATCTTCACGACGCCGACATAGCGGCGGACCGAAGTGCTCATGCCGACGTCGATTTCGCGAAGGCGCATGTGAATGATCGTGTCGGCCAGGAATTCCTCGACGCCGAAGTGCGCGAACCGCACCGTGTCGCGCGGCATCTCCGAGACGAGGAACGTCGTCGCATTCAGGTCTCGCAGTTCCTCGAAGAACTGGAAGATCTCGTTCCGCGGGCTTTCGAACGGCGCGAGAGCGTAGAGCGCGTCGAGGCTGTCGAGGGCGATGAGGTCGCAGCCCATTTCCTCCTTGTACCGGGCGAGTTGGCGGCGTAGCCCGAGCAACCAGCGCGGCTGCTCACGGACCTCCTCGATCTCCCGCCGCAACGCGCGAACATCGATGATGTGCACGCCTTTCGCCCGCTCCGGATCCATCCCGAGGGAGGTCATCTGGGCAACGAGCGACGCGCGACTCTGCTCCATCGAAAGATAGAGTCCGGAGGCGCCGTGCTCCTTCGCCTCGTAGAAGAGGATGCGGTAGACGAAGGAGGACTTCAACGAACCCGGTGGCCCCGCCACGAGCGCGATGTGTCCGCGCGGGATTCCACCGCTCAGACGGTCGTCCAAGCCGATGATGTACGTTGGAATCTTGTCCGTGGCCTCGGACAACTCCGGAACCCCTCCCCGACCCTGCGGCCAGGTAAATAGACAAAGGTGCGACCGGATAAAACGTTATCGCGGAAAGGTTCGCCCGTGGTGACGCAAACCGGCCGCGATAGCGGTCCGTCCACACGACGGGCCGCGGTTAGGCGACAACATCAGCGCAGCTCGGTCATCCGAAAGTATCGATACCCATCTGTGCATGCTCCTACGGAGATCGCATGGCCGCGACGGTGGTGGTCGGAGCACAGTTCGGCGATGAAGGGAAAGGCAAGATCATCGATTTCCTCGCGGACCGCGCGGACGTCGTGGTCCGGTTCCAGGGCGGCGCGAACGCCGGCCACACCGTCCAGGTCGGCAGCGACCTCTACGCGTTCCACCTGCTCCCGTCTGGCGTACTCCGCAAGCGGACGATGAACGTCATCGCGAATGGCGTCGTGATCGAGCCCGCCCAACTCTTGAAGGAGATCGACGAGACCCGGGCGCGCGGTCACTCGGTGACGAACCTGCAGATCAGTGACCGCGCCCACGTCGTCATGCCATACCACAAGGTGCTCGACGGCCTCGAGGAACGGCTCAAAGGGAATCTGAGCGCCGGCACGACCCTTCGCGGAATCGGTCCGTGCTTCGAGGACAAGGTCGGTCGCTTCGGGATCCGCATGTGCGACCTGATCGACGCCGACGTGTTGCGCGCGAAGCTCGAGAAGATCGTGCCGATCAAGCAGCGTCTGATCGAGGCGTACGGCGGAAGCGACCGAATCGATCTGGACCGGATCTACAAGGAACACCTCGAGTACGGGGCACGTCTGGCGCCGTTCGTGACGGACACGTCGTTATGGCTCGATGGGGCGATCAAGCGGCGAAAGCGACTCCTGTTCGAAGGTGCCCAGGGGACGCATCTTTGCATTGACCACGGACTCTACCCGTTCGGCACATCGAGCGATTGCGTCTCCGGAGCCGCGGCCGTGGGGGCGGGCGTCGGACCCCAGTACCTCACCGACATCCTCGGCGTCGCGAAAGTGTTCACGTCCCGCGTCGGGACAGGGCCGTTCCCGACCGAGCTCGACGGCCCGAGTGCGGAACACCTACGTGAACGTGGAGGGGGAGAGTACGGCACCACGACGCATCGCCCGCGGCGGGTCGGATGGCTGGACCTCGTCATGCTTCGGATGGCGGTTCGCGTCAACGGGCTCACGCGCCTCGCGCTGACGAAACTCGATGTGCTGGGGGGCCTGGACCGAGTCAACGTCTGCACGGAGTACCGCCTGGATGGGCAGCGGCTCAAGGAATATCCTGCGAGCATGCGGATTCTCTCCCGCTGCGAGCCGGTCTACCGGGAGTTCAAAGGCTGGCCAGATGCATCCGAGGACGCGTGGACCCGCATTGCCAAGAAGGGTCGACGCGCGTTGCCGGAAGCGGCGCGGACGTACATCGGGTACCTCGAGGCGCAGTTGAAAGTCCCCGCGACCCTCCTTTCCGTCGGGCGGTCCCGTGCCGCTACAATCGGGGCCCGATAGGTCAGCCTTCGATCTTCTCATCCCGCAACGATGCCATCGTTGCAAGCCGCTCCCGGAGCTCGCATGCGTTGCAGATGTCGCGGGCCGTTGGCTCCCCGCAGCGGGCGCACGCCCGAAGGACGGCGGGTGGGTACTTCGCCTGGAGCAGGGGCCGCATCTGGTCGTACCCGCTTACGATCGCGTGGCGGGTCCCCGGGCTCTCATCCTCCAAGCGATGCAGAATTTCGCGGAACCGTCCGCGCTGGGCACGCTCCGCGTACGGACACGTCGCATCCTGGAATGCGATTCCCCGGAGCATCGCGTAGAGGTAGACCTCCTTCTCCGGAATCATCCGGAGGGGCTGGATGCGCGGGACGAGGCTGGGCTGGCGCGAGTCGTGAGGCCCCATTCGGGCCAGCTTCTCGACGTCCCCACGGGCCACGTTCATCAGAATCGATTGGGCGGTGTCGTCCAAGTTCAGTCCCGTGGCGACATAGTCGGCGTCGACGTCCCGCGCCGCGCGGTTCAGCGCTTCTCGCCGGAACGGACCGCAATAGCTGCACGGGATGGCGGCGGAGTCCAAGACGACGACTTCGTCCATCGTGTGGCGAGCCGTCTGTTCGTACGCCAAGACGCGATGCTCGATCCCGAGGGACGCGCAGAGTCGCCGGGCGCATTCGATTCCTTCCGGACGATACGATGCGATGCCTTCGTCGATGGTGATGCCAACCAGTTCGATATCTCGCCGTTCGCTGAAGAGGGAGGCAAGGAGGAAGGCGGTCGTGCTCGAGTCCTTCCCGCCGCTCATCCCGATCGCGACCCGATCGCCGCTTTGAAACTCCGCCTGGGAGCGAAGTTCGCGTTTGACGCGCTTTTCGACGAACGAGGTGAAGTGTTCCGAGCATAGGTGCTCGCCGCTGTACCGGATCCATTCGACGGATGGAGCGCCGCATCGGTCGCACGTCACGCCCATCGAACCGGAATCCGATATTAAGACCTCATGGCCTGCCCGGAGGGGGGCACCGCTGGAGGCGGGACGGTCGGAGGCGTAAGGGGCCGGCACAGGCGGCGGGCCCAGTTACGGTGCGGGCATCACTCCGTAGGACGGTTGCCGACCGATGAGGTCGTAGGCGACCGCCGCCAAGATGACGGTCCAGGGGGCGACCAGCGCGCTGGCGAGCGCGGTCGCAATGAGAATCACAATCGGGCTTTGCGTGAGCGCGGCGGGGAACGCTATCGCGCCCGCGATGATCCCAGCCAGGATTGAGATCGCGAGAAACGCGCCGAAGATCGAGAGACGATGTCCCCGGGTGAGCGCCCAGCTTCTCCGGAGGGACTGCACGGCACCGACCTTCTCCATCATGATGGCTGGTGCGAAGAGATTGAAGGCGATGGCGAGGTAGATTGCGAAAACGGCGGCGAAGGCCAGGACGATCA
>DATEGJ010000080.1:0-5244 GCA_035280105.1 Thermoplasmata archaeon | reverse complement strand
TGGATGCGCTTGATCGCCTCTGGGCCGAAGGGGCGAAGATTGGCTACTTGCATGTCCGCCTGATTAATCCCTTCCCGACCGCCGACGTCACGGCGCGGATTGCGAAGGCGAAAAAGCGAATCGACGTCGAGATGAATTTCGGCGGGCAACTTGGCGGGATCGTCCGCGAGCAGACCGGGATCGAGATGACCCATTCGATCCTGAAGTACAACGGCCGCCCGATGTCGAACACGGAGCTGTACGAAGCGCTTAAGGCGGTCATCGGCGGAAAGGCTCCGAAGAGGACGGTGCTCACCCGTGGCAGTTGAACAGATCCTGAAACCGGCGGACTTTGCAACGGAGGTCCACAATGACTGGTGCCCCGGATGCGGGGACTTCGGCATCCTGCGGACGATTCAGATGGCGCTCGCCGAACTCAAGATGGAG
Source organism: Thermoplasmata archaeon (assembly GCA_035280105.1). Classification (GTDB taxonomy): domain Archaea; phylum Thermoplasmatota; class Thermoplasmata; order RBG-16-68-12; family RBG-16-68-12; genus RBG-16-68-12. The sequence goes on along the minus strand of DATEGJ010000080.1, from coordinate 4,818 downwards.
CCCCACCGGGTTACGGTTGTGTCTGGAATCGGATGCTCGGCGAAGACGGTCCACTACGTCAAGACGTACGGTGTCCACACCCTCCATGGCCGCGCCCTTCCGTACGCGGCGGGAGTGAAGCTGGCCAACCCGCAGCTGAAGGTCCTCTGCCTCAGCGGCGACGGAGACGGCCTCGGAATCGGCGGCGGTCACTTCGTGAACGCCGGCCGTCGCAACATCGACATGCTCTACATCATCCACGACAACGGCGTGTATGGACTGACGAAGGGCCAAGCCTCGCCGACCCTGAAGCTGGGGGTGCAGACGAAGTCCCTCGCCCACCCGAACATCAACGATGCCGTCAACCCGATCTGGCTCGCGCTCGCAGCCGGGGCCACGTGGGTCGCCCGCGGATACTCGTACGATATCAAGCACCTTGTGAGTCTCATCAAGCAAGGGGTCGAGCACAAGGGATACGCCTTCCTCGATGTCCTCCAACCCTGCCCCACGTACAATGACATCAACACGAAGGAATGGTACGGCGGCGAGGACCGGAAGGAACAGAACGAAGGACGCCCGCTCCCTCGCGTCTACAAGTTGGACGACCAGGGCTTCGACCCGGTGGTCCACGAGCCGAACCAAGTCGAGGAGAAGGCGACGCAGGCCTTGGAGAGGGCCCTCGAGTGGGGCGACCGGATTCCAATCGGCGTGTTCTACCGCAACGAGCACATCCCGACGTACGAAGAGCGGATTACGCAGCGCGTGCCCACGTACGTCGACAACCCGCCAGCTCTCCAAGCGATCGCCGGACCGAACGGCGAGCCGAGGACCGATCTGACGCGGTTGATGCAGCGCCTCACGTTCAAGGCGACGTGAGCTCGGCGCGTTTCGCGCCGCGCGCCCCTTCGATCAGCCCCTCCGCGGGCTTGCCCATCTCCCAGATCCGCTCCGACATTTCCGACATCGCGTCCGCGATCGCCGGATCGTCCGTCCAGATCGCGATGTCGTCCCCTCGAAACGACGAGTCGTCGTCCGGGATCGGGTGGCTCATGAGGAACTCTTTGCCGTCGAAGACGTGCATGTAGACCGGCATCAGGAAATCGATATGGCGGACTTCCGCGTGTTTCATGAGCGAGCGCACATCGTTGCGGTTCTCCGGCGTGAAGCAGAAGGCGTACTTCAGGCGGACGCCGTGCTCCGACTTCTCGACGAGGTTCGCCGAGAACGCGCCGAGGATCCGGCCCGGACTCTTCGTCGTCCCGATGCCGATCACTTCGTTCGACGCGCCATCGTACATCTTTACGAGCCGTTCGCGAACGTTCTTGCGGCCGTAGATTGCCTCGAAACGGCCTTTCGATTCTGGCTCCTGCCTCGCGTTGATCGAGAATTCGCGAGCGAGTGAATCCAGTCCCGCATCGAGCTGTTTTGCTCGGGATCGCAGGTCATTGGCGAGGGTCCTCAGATACGCGGCGAAGGGCACCGCCTTGTAGCGGAGCGGCGTCTCCGGGAGAATCTGACAAAGGCCCTTCTCGTGGAGTTGTTGCATCGTCGCGTAAATTCGCGTCCGAGGCACCTTCGATGTCGGCGGGAGTTGGCTTGCAGTGGCGGTCCCGAGGTCAAGCAACGTCAGGTACACGCGGGCTTGGTACTCCGTCAGCCCGTGGTCCATCAATTTCCGGATCCGATCCGTGTTGATGGGCACCGGCCCGCCGAAGACAGCAGGCGGCATAAACGTTGTTACCCCTCCCAGTGACACGCCTCCGAAAGGGGGAATTATCTCGAGGGCGATGGAGCGGGCCGTCGATGACTGAGCCGCCGAGTGATGACGGACTCCGCCGGGCCTTGGAGAAGCGCCTGGGTCCGGAGAAAGTCCGAACCGATCTCGCGACGCGTCGTGAATACTCGACCGATGCAAGCCCGTGTGTCGTCGAGCCGCGAGCCGTCGTGATGGCCACGTCGGAAGGAGACGTCTTGGAAGTCCTCTCGATCTCCCGCAAGTTAGGTGTCCCGCTGACCCCGAGGGCCTCGGGGACATCGCTATCGGGCGCTGCGGTGGGTCCGGGAGTCGTCCTCGACACAACCGGAATGCGCCGCGTCCTTGCATTCGATGCGGAACAACGGTCGGTCCGCGTGGAACCGGGAATCCTCCTGACCGAGCTCAACGGATTCCTCCGAGAGAAAGGTCTGCGGTTCGCCCCCGATCCCGGGAGCCAAGATCTCTGTCGGATCGGCGGGATGGTTGGACACAATGCCTCGGGATACCGGAGCGTGAAATACGGGCAGACCAAGGATCACGTTCTTTCGTTGCGGGTCGCGCTCCTCGACGGATACATCGTTGATGCACATGACGTGCCGATTTCCGGCGAGGAATGGAGAGCACTAACCGCGCAAGTCCCCGCCTTTGAAACAATCCGAAGGACGATCGAGGCCGCCGGGCCCGAGATCCTCCAAGCTCGACGACCGATTCGCAAGCACGCGTGCGGCTACGACGTATTCTCGATTGCGAACGGGCTGGCTCGGGGCATCTTTCCGCTCACTTCGTTGTTCATCGGGAGCGAAGGAACCCTCGGAGTTGTCACGGAGGTCACCTTGCGCGTCATCCCGATCGCTCGGCGATCCGTGACGCTACTCTTCTATCTCGAGCGGTTCGAAGACCTCGGCCCCGTTGTTGCGGAGGTCCTCCTCGAGGGTCCGAGCGCGATGGAGGCGATCGACGGCGGATCCCTTCGGCTCCTCGATCGGCAGGCGCTCGGTGTACCCGAGTCGGCCCAGGCGATGCTGCTCGTCGAGTTCGACGCTGGCAATATCGATGCGATTGCCAAGGCAGTCACCCAGCGAATTCGGGGACGCTACGCATTGAGTCGATCCGTCGAGGTCGCGACCGATTCCGACCGGCAGGCGGAACTCTGGAGGGTCCGGCGATCCCTCTTCCCGACGATCATCCGACGCCCGGGGTCGCGCAAGGCGTGGGGGTTCGTGGAAGATCCGATCGTCCCTCCGGACCGCGTCCCCGAGTTCATCGTGTTCCTCGACGATCTCGCGAAACGCCACGGGACCGAGGCGGGGATCTACGGACACATCGGAGACGGGAACACACACTACCGACCGTTCTTCGATCCGACCGACCCGACGGATTTCGAACGGATGGGCGCGCTCCGCGCCGAATTCGACGACGCCGTGCTCGACCGGTTCCACGGTGCGCCCTCCGGAGAGCATGGCATCGGACGCATCCGGGCCGAGGTGCTCCCTCGCGTCTGGGGGCCGACCGTCTACCGCACGATGCAGGCGATCAAGGAGGCGTTCGATCCCCGGAGCCTGCTCAACCCAGGGGTCCTGCTGTCCACGGAACCGTGGTGGACCACGTGGGGCGGCCTCGAGTCGCGGACGCCGATGTGAACGATACGGGCCCAATCTTTAAGCCCGCCGTCGACTACAATTTCATCGAAGCCACGCGTGAGGGCCGCGCTCACTTGCATCCGAGAAACGCCACGAAGGAAGGGTTAAGAGCGACTCCGATATTCGAGGCGCTCGGGAGCGAAGGGCCGGCTTTCCCGGGAGGTCATCCATCATGATGCAGCGGGCAGAGCAGGCGAACATCGTCGGCCTTCGATCCAAGGATTTTGTGCAGTGGGTCGAGGAGAACATCGACGCTCCAATCAGGCGAGGCCCTGGCGGCGCGATCTTGGAACGCATCAAGGCGGGGCTCGTCGGCGACTTCTTCAACTGGGCGAAGCGAAACTCCACGTGGCCGCTGCACTTCGGGATCATGTGCTGCGCGATCGAGATGGCGGCGACCTCGGACCCTCGGTACGACGTCGAGCGATTCGGCGTCATCTATCGTTCCTCGCCACGCCAGTGCGACGTGCTCCTGCTCAACGGCCCGATCTCGCTAAAGCTGCGGCCCGCCGTGCGTCGCCTCTATGAACAGATGGCGGAACCGAAGTGGGTCATCGCAATGGGCGAGTGCACGATCTGCGGAGGTCCGTACTACGATTCCTACTCCATCGTCAAGGGGTCATACACCTTCGTTCCGACGGACATCTTCATCCCCGGCTGCCCGGTGCGACCCGAGGCGCTGATCGACGGATTCCTCAAGCTCAGCGCCAAGATCAAGGCGGAGCGGACCGGATGGGTGCGGACAAAGAAGGGCCGCCTCGTGAGCGCGCGAGAAGGCCAGTTGCTCGACATGAAGAAAGGCGAATACACCTATGAAGTCCCCCAAGTCCGAACCTGAATCCTCGAGGAAAAAGGTCGGGACGGTCGGAGGGACGGTCCGGCCGTTGATCGCGACGATCAAGCAAGCGCTCGTCACGATGCCGGGGATCAACCGCCTTGTTCCCGGCGGACGGAAGCCGGTCACACATCTCTATCCGTATCAGAAGGTCGAGCTCCCTCTCGCCTACCGCGGACAGCACAGCATTGACTGGTTCAAGTGCATCGGCTGCGAGCTCTGTGCGAAGGTCTGCCCGAACGAATGCATCTACTTCGAATTCTACGAAGTCGAGCCGACCTCGGAGTATCTGAATCCGAGCCGCGCACAGCTCGACGAGATGAAGAAGATCATCCGCCGCCCGGCGGTCGACGTCGGCCATTGCCTGTTCTGCGGCAACTGCATGGAGTATTGCCCGACCGACGCGTGGAACTTTACGCAGGAATTCGAGCTCGCTGACTACGCCCGGGAAGACCTGTACTACCGTGCGGACGAACTCCGCATGCCCAAGGAGAATTCTGACAAAGAAATCGTCCTGGTCAACCGGATCGGGGAACACCCGATCCTCGAAGTCGACGTGTGCATCGGGTGTCGCAAGTGCGAGAGGGAATGCCCGACGCGCTGCATCG
>DATEGJ010000079.1:0-2544 GCA_035280105.1 Thermoplasmata archaeon | reverse complement strand
CTTAGCGAGAGACTCTGCGGCCTCCGGAGCGCGGCCGAGTTTCTCCAGGATTTTCGCGCGGTTCGCCCAGGCGCGCTCGAGGGTCGGGTCGGCCTCGACGAGCCGGTCGTAGTGATCGAGCTCTTCCTGTAACCGCTCGGCCTCCGTCACCTCGGTCGCGGCCGCGATCCGCTGCCAGCGGCTCAGGAAGTCCTTCACGACACCCTTGCCCGTCGCGGGGACCGACGAAGGGGGTGAGAGGATGGTCCCGCAGATCGCGCACTCCGATTCGTCGGAGAAGAGGTAGGCGCCGCATCGAGGACAGAAGGGGGCGGCCTCATCGAGCGTCGACGCGAGGCCGGGCAGGAGTGCGAGTTCCTCCGGCGTGTATGCACGACCGCACACGCTGCACGTCGACTCGCCCAGTGCCATCGACGCGCCACAGGTCTGGCAGATGTGGGCGGGCGTTTCCACCTGGAGGAACGCATCGAATTTCTCCCGCAGGTCCGACTCGGCGGACTCCTGGAATTCGACGCCGCAGAAGGGGCACGTCTCAGCGCCGAGGCCCGCGAAGGATCCGCACTCGGGGCACAGGAACAAGTGGCCGGACGCATCGCGGCCCGAGGTCCCGTGGACGGCCTCATGGAGGGCATCGGCATCGTCGACAGACAAGTCCTCAATGGCACCGATCTCATCGCGGCTCGCGGCGCGCAGATGCTCGTAGGTGGGGAAGCGATCCGCGACCCGTTTCGCCTTCTCGGCGCCCCAGCCCGGGAGGGAAGTGAGCCACTCGAGATAGCTTTCGTCCATCGTCGAGTGTCGGTTGGGGTTCCCCCTTAAAGGGGGCTATATCGTGCGTATCACGGGGTCTAGTCAATTCGTTAACGTGTCTCGCTCAGGTCGCGGTCTTCCACGCGGTGACGTACGGATCGAGCGACAGGTCCAGCACGACGCGGTGGGAACCGATGCCGAAACGGAGCAAAAGGGCTGTTTCGTCGCGTCGAAGCAATTCAGGAGACAAGCCTTCCTTGGCGAGCCGGCGAACGAGCGAATCCGCGAACCCGTCCATCCGGGCGCGGTTCGCTTCCCTCTTCCGCGCGAGCCATTCGGTCGGGTACACGCGCCGATAGCGCCCGTCGTCGACGAGGCTTAGCAGACCGAACTCGCCGAGTTCGGAGGCGATCTTGCTGACGGACTGCCGCGTCAGGCCCGTCTTTGCCGCAAGCTCTTGGAACGACGTGCCCGGTTCGGACATCGCCGATGCGAGGACCGCCGCGCGACCGATCGATGCAAGCGACGCGAAGACCGGCGCATCGTCCGGATCGATCAAGCCGTTCGGGAACGCGCGGGTCCCCTCGATCTGGATGTAGCCATTCTCCCGAAGGTCCCACGCATGCCATCGAACGGTCGCCTGCGACATCGAGAGCTCGCGGCCGATTTCTCCAATCCGTGCGCACGGTCGGAGGCACAGGTATCGGAAGAGTTGTCGTCGTCGCGCATTCGCGAGGCTTCTTCCCTCGATCGCGAGGTCTTCGCCGGGTCCTTCGGCCGCGACCGCCTCCTCGAGCGCGCGTCCGATGCCGCGGGCCACATCACACCCCTTGGTACTCCTGGAGAATCATCTCGAGGACCTGCTCCGGCTTTAGACTCCGGAAGTCTTCGTCCGTAAGTCCATCGAGGGATTTCTCAAGATGGTCCCGTACGTTCTTCGGGAGGGAGCGCGTCAGGAGCATCTGCCGCAGTTGGGAGGGTCCCTTCGTCGTCGCGGCCTTGCGTCCGTCGAGACCGTCGAGCACGATCCCGAGGCCCCGGACGATCTCGTAGGCGTGGGCCGTTTGGCTGTGGCGGCTGTTGCGGCACTTCACGATCTTCAGGAGGCGGGACGGGTCCGCAGCGTCGCTGTTGAACCGCAGGTGGATCACGCAGTCGGCAAGGTACATCGGGATGACGGTCTCCGGGCCCGCGAGGTCCGCCTGGCCATGCTCCTCGAGGGTGCAAAGGACCGTTCCCACCTTTCGTGTCTGTTTGAACATGTAGCCGATCAGGTCCCGCTGCTCGTACAGGTCCTTCGTCGACCAGAGGACCGGCGTCAGCGGGTCGATCACGATCCGCGCGTTGCTTCCTTTCCAATCCGCGACGAACGCGGGAAGTTCCTTGCGGATGAAATTCGAGAATTCCCGACCCGAGGCGTCGATGAAGACGAGCAGTTCGTCGTCGAGATACTGGAGGACGTCGGACCATCCCATCTCGACGGCCTCGCGGATGATCTGTTCCTTGTTCTCGTCCAGCGAGACGAACACGCCTTCCTGGCCTTCCTGCAGTCCGCGGCGGATGAATTGCGTCGCGAGGGTCGTTTTGCCGGCGCCGGACCGACCGATGACGACAGTCGTGCTGTTCTCGTTGACACCGCCGTCCAAGAGCGGGTTGAGTCCATAGACTCCGCTCCGAATCTTTCGCACACGATTTTATCCTGGCGGGAACGCTAAAAACGTGCCGACCTGAGAATCAGGTGCGAGAGCGAATTCAACCTAGTTGCGGCTCGAGACGGGAGACGAACGCTGCCAC
>DATEGJ010000078.1:0-3872 GCA_035280105.1 Thermoplasmata archaeon | reverse complement strand
CGGAAACTACTTGCGACATCTCGGTTTCGGCGGTCCGATGCGGCGCGGAAGACCGACCATCGTGGAATTCTCTTTCTTCTTGTGCGGGGTCCTCATCCTGCTCGTCGGCTGGCTCGCGGATCTCCTCGGCATCTTCGAACTCGGAAGCCAGCCCTCCGGCCACGGATCTGCGAGTACGCTGCCGCTGCGGCTCTTCATCACCATCTTCGGCGTCTCGTTCGCGACGATCGGCATCGGATACGAGAACTTTCCCGAGATCCTCGACGATGGCGAAGCGGCGAAGCGCTACATCATTGCGCTCCTCTTCCTTGCGGACGGCTCCCTCCATCTCTACGCGTTCAACGACCACCTGGGGGACCCATTCGCCGGGCCATTCTTCGGCCTCTTCTCGGCCCTTCAGCTCGCCGCCGCATTCTTGATTCCGTACGGAGGGCGAAGTCTCGATCCGCTATGGATCGCCGTGACAGCGTTCTTGATTCTCGCCTACGTCGTCACACGAACAATCTCCGTTTGGCCGATCGGCTACGTGGAGGAGGTCGAGCCGCTCGGCGTCGCGTCGAAGCTCGTTGAGATCGTGACGGTCCTTGGCCTTCTGTCGCTCATGCAATCCGAGCGAGCCGCACGACGGTCGGCCGTAGGCGCGTCGATCGCGGGCCGCTGACTCGTCAGATTTCTCCCGCGACTTCCTTGGCGAGCATCCGATATTCCTGCTCCTTCATCGCCGCCGGATTCGCGGAAATTAGAATGTAGGAGTCGTTCAACACGATCTTCTCGTTGACCTTCTGAAGGAATCGCATGATCGACGGGAATCCGTTCTGAGAGATCATGTACTCAAGGCCCTCGAGGAGGACGGCCGCGTTACCGCCGTCCGAAGCGAAGTCGGAAATCGCGGAGGCGATGTCGACGAGGGCGCTTGGCTCGGCGATCGCCATCGTGTTCCCACCGGACACCTTTCCCGGCGATTTTGAGAGCCAGATGAAGCCCGCGTCCTCGATCGGGTATCGGGTGCGCAGGTCGTCAGGATGGATGCGCGTGATGCAGAGCCCGCGGGACTTGCCCTCAAGCAGCTCTGCGAACAGTTCGAAAATACGGTCCGCCTTCGGCTCTCGGACGAGGTACGCACCGCGGCGGCCGACGCCTTTGCGATCGGACAATTCTCCGCCACCGATCACAGGGATGCCCTCGTCCTCGACGAGCCGCGCCTCCATCGCTTCGACGTCGCGGTACAGCACCGCCATCTTCGTCTTCGCCATCACGCTGAGTTCAGTCGACGAATAGCCGCGCGTCGTCAGCGCCCCGATCTCCCGCCACGCGGCCTTCAGGCCTTCTTCAAACCCCTTGAGGAACGCCTTGCGCTTCTCCGAGTCGCCCATCCCTTCGTCGGGAATAGGACCGCGCGGGCGTATAGAGGTTTCGCGCGCTACCCGATGTACCCGAGGTCTTCTCGCTTGTCCGGACTCTCCGGCGCCGCCTCGATGTCCTTGAGCTTCGAGGTGATCTGATCGATCTGCTTCGCCTTGTTCTCGAGCTCGTTGAACGAGATCTCGATGTTTAGGTATTTCGTCAGCACGTCGAGGGCCGCCTGCGCGGACTTCGGGTCGACGAAGTATCCGGAGGTCTCGCCCATGAGGCATACGGCGTGCATGTTGTAGAGCCGACCCAATCCCAGGAGAAGACCGCTCGCCCCGACGATGCCGGCTCCCGGCTCGCCCCGCGAGAAGACGACGCCGTACTTCTCCATCTCCTTGACGAGGTCCGTCCCCGTCGCTGCACCGAGGACCCGCGGCTTCGTCACCATCCGGCCCATGCCGTAGCCGCCGAGGGTGAAGATGCGCCGGACGCCGAGTTTCTGCAGCTCCTTCAGGATGAAGTCGCTGAGCTCGTACTGCCCTTCTGGGGTGAGGCCCTGGTAATCCCCCGTCAACAGGATCATGTCCTGCTTGCCCGCTTTCTTGACGTAGTGCATCTCGTTGTTCACGAGCTTGACCTGGCCGTCCTCTTGCACGAGGACCTGCGGCGGGAAGTACTTCGAGAACAGCTCCGCGAACTTGACGGCCTTCAGCTCGTCCTTGAGATGCTCCGCGGCCAGCTTGCCAACGTTCCCGATCCCCGGCAGCCCTTCGATGAAGATCGGGTCGTCGAGCTTCGGATGCTCGAGGTATCGGATCACGATGTTCTCCATGGTCTCTCACGTCCCCAATTGACGGGTCTGTTTAAGCTTGCGCCGGTACGCTCCGTACCGATCCTCAGGCGAATAGCGGGGCGGCATCGGGTTGCCCGTCGCTTCGCCGCAATTCGGGCAACGGTCCTTCAGGCTATAGCGGCCGCACGCGCGGCACTTCTGCATCACGGAACGCATCGACTCAGTCCTTCCGGTGGAACTTCGCCTCGCCGCCTTTTGCGGTCAAGACCTTCATGACCCGGGCGGCCGCCTTCTGGATCTCCTCTTCCGCGGTCTTGTAGTCCGGCGCCCGGACGACGATCCGGTAGCGAGGCGCGCCGATGTACTGTACCTTCGCCGAGATCCCGTCGGATTCCATCGACGCCTTGACAAGCGCGTCTCGGATGTGGAGTGCCCCGTCCGCCGAGAAGTCCGTCGCCTCGAGATAGCCATCGATCGTCACGTGAGGAGGGATGATGTTCTCCTTCGCGACCTCGACGAAGATCTTGACCCACGATCCTTTGAAGCCTTCGCCCTCGAGCGCGCTCTCGTCCATCGCGCTCTCCTCGAACGCCCGATACAGGGTGCCGAACGAATCGAGGAGGTCGTAGCCGAATTCGTTCCAGCATGCGTCGACGGTCTTCCCGAGGCGCGTCGCGACGATCCCGAGGAGGTTCTCCGCCTTCTGCTCGTTCTTCCATTCCTGGATTTTCTCGCGCCGCTGGTGTTCGTTGACGGCCTTCAGGGAGAGATCGATGTGGCCCTTTTCCTTGTCGACCTTGAGGACCTTGCAGACGACCTTCTGGCCTTCGCGGACGTAATCGCGGATATACTTGATCCAGCCGGAGCTGACCTCCGCGATGTGAATGAAGCCTTCCTTGTTCTCGTATTCGTCAAGCGTAACGAATGCGCCGAAGTTCTTCACGTTCGCAACCGTGCACACGACGAGCTCGCCTTCATCGGGCCAGTCGTAGCCGCGCGCGGGGTCGGCCTTCGCCTCTTTCGCTTCCGCCATTACTCGAGGACCCCCAGGATCTCGCCTCGGATTGCGGCCTTCCCGCCCGTCGGCTTCGCGACCGTGGCGCCGCAGACCTGACAGAGGACCACGCTCGCCGCCCGGTCGAAGACGATCTGCTCGTTGCCGCAATCCTCGCACTTGACCCGGAGGAACCGGCTCGTGGGCTTCGGGATCACTTGTGCACCTCCACGAGCTCGAACTTCTTCGCGCGGATCCCACGACGCTGGTGGGCTTTCTTGCATTCCTTGCAGCGGAAGCGGAGATGGATCCGTTTCGTCGGTTTCTCACGGCCTTCCGGCTTCGGCCGCGGGAAGCCTCCGTACCCCGCCGTGACGCGTCGGAACCGCCTCTGACCCGCACGGAGTTCGGACCGAGGACGGTTCTTGACCCGCTCGACCTCGAGCTCGGTGTGCTTGTTGCAGAAAGGACAGTAACCGCGTATTCGCTGGGGCATCTTCATGGAGGGCTGACCGAGGAATCGATACAGAAACGAACTGCTATTAAAGGGTTCCTGGGTCCACGCACGGACCGACGTCGCATCGGGAGATTTGTCGTTGTCCTGGATCTTTTGGACAGCCCGCACCGACCCGAGGGGCGAGCAAGTCGTGCGTTCAATCGCAACAAATATATATTGCTAAATTAATAAATGGCAGGGAGATAGAATGAGCAGGGAAGTCCGTCTCAGCCGCCGGG
>DATEGJ010000077.1:0-3452 GCA_035280105.1 Thermoplasmata archaeon | reverse complement strand
GCTTCTGGACCTTACGCGTCTCCAGCTCCATGCGTACGAATACGTATTCCGCCTGATAAATAGGCATTCGATTCGGATCGACCGTTGGCGGCGGCAAATCGATGGTGGCAGGCGCCGCCGCCCAAAGCCTCATGGGACGGGGTGGGATGGTCCTGGTGCAGAATGGATCGCGAGGTCGACGTCCTGGTGGTCGGAGCGGGCCCGACCGGGAGCACCGCCGCAAAATACGCGGCATCCAGTGGCGCGAGGGTCCTGCTGATTGAGAAGCGATCCGAAATCGGGACGCCAGTCCGTTGCGGAGAAGGCGTCGCGAAGCGCTGGCTCGAAGAGATCGGCCTGTCCGCCGACCAGGAATTCGTGTGCAACGAAGTCGACGGGGCTCGGATCATCGCGCCGGATGGCACCACCCTCGTCCTCGACGAGACCCGGGCCGGGAACGAATGCGGCTATGTCCTTGAGCGGGACTTGTTCGACCGCCATCTTGCGAAGGAGGCGGCTCGTGCCGGCGCGGACATCATGATCAAGACGAGTGCCGTGAGCCTGCTCCGAGACGACGGCCGGGTCCTCGGTGCGCGGTGCGAGCACATGGGCGAGACATTTGATGTGCGAGCGCGCGTTGTAATTGGCGCGGATGGGTTCGAGAGTCAAGTCGGACGATGGGCCGGGTTGGAGACCCACTTGCGAACGCGCGACATCGATGCCTGTCTCCAGTACACGATGGTCGGGATCGAGGGCGATCGTCGCCTGAATGACTTCTATCTGGGGAGCTGCGCCCCGGGTGGCTATGCGTGGGTGTTCTGGAAGGAAGACGATGTCGCGAACGTGGGGATCGGCGTGAACCTCTCGAAGATCCACGAGCGCGCGGATGCGAAGAAGTACCTCGATGCCCTAATCGCCCGAACGCCGTCCCTCGCAAAGGGCGAGGTAATCGAGGAGGTCGCCGGCGCGGTCAGTGTCTCACTCCCGCTCGAACGTACCACGGCCCCCGGCGTCCTGCTTGCGGGCGACGCGGCCCGGCTCATTGACCCACTCACCGGCGGCGGGATCCTGAATGGCTGCCTCTCCGGCAAGTTCGCGGGCGAGGTCGCCGCAGATGCGGTCGCGAACGGAGATGCTTCAGAATACATCCTGAACCGGTATGACAAACTCTGGCGGTCTCGGCTGGAGGAGGAACTCTCCAGGCACTATCTGATCAAAGAGCGTCTAATCCGAGTCGACGACGCAACAATCAACAAAGTCATCCAAGCCGTCCGCGACGTCGGCATCGAACGGCTCTCGGCCCCCGCCGTCCTCGATGCGATTAGGACTCGGTATCCGGAACTCCTGCCTGCCTTCGACGGGCTTATCTGATCCGTCCGCGCGGTGTCGAAACGCGGCTTACCCTGTCGAGATGTCCTCTCCGCCTTCGAAGAGCATCTGGACTTGGCTGTAGACTTCCTCAAACCCAAACGTGATGTCCGACGAGACCGGATGCAGGCGGCGGTACACGCCGATCGTGTCCAAGCTCTTCAGGAACTCGACGTCCAGGAGAGTTTTCGGCGTCGCCGCCTCGGCGAACAACGCCTCGTAGAGGGCGAACGGATCCATCGACCACTTCACGATGCGCTCGAGGTCCTCCTCCGGGAGAAGATCCGACTTACTCAGGACGTTGATGAACGGAAGGCTGTGACGGAACTGCATCGTAGCGCTCAACATGACAGACGAGATGAACCCAGACGCCGTCCTCACCAGTGCGGGATCGTTCAGGTACAGGAGGGCGGACTCGTCACGGCCGAACGCATCGATCAGGATAGGACCGGAAGCGCGGAACGTGAAGAGTTCGAGCTGGCCGGGTGTATCGATGAGAACGTAGTTCGTCTGGAACGTCTCAAGGACATCGGCGAGTTCCTTCGCGTTCAATGCAACGAGGTCGGCGGCGGCCACCTGCGCTCCGTTCGGGCCGAGGCCCTGCTCCGCCATGATTTCCTCGAGGTTCACGTAATCGCGAACATCGAGATCGGGCGCGTACTGAAGGGATTCCGCGCCGGGGTCCAGGTTGACCGTGATGCAGTCGAATCCCTGGGAGTTCATCCACATCTGGAACGCGTAGACCATCGTCGACTTCCCGGAGCCGGCGGTCCCGAGGAAGTACAAGTTGCGAGCCATCGACGCCGCGCGTACGGAATCGAGGGAGATGAAGGTTCGCGGCACGCGGGCGGAGCAATGCGCCAGTTATGAGGGAAGGTTGAAACCACACCGATGAGCTAGCCCGGCCATGACCACCGAACGCAAGTTCACCCGGTTCGGCGCGGCGGCTCGGCCGCTCACGACCCACGAGATCCCCGAGGGCGGCTTCTGCCTGTCCGCGTTCCTCGTCATCAACCAAGTCGGTCATCCGGAACGGGTTTTGATGGGGCACCTTGATCCCGCGGCCGCATGGGACCATATCGGCGCCCTCGATCCGGAACGGGCGCAAGCGAACAGCCAGGGCTGGATGTTGCCGGCGTCCCACTTGCTCATCGGCGAAGCGCCCAGGGGCGCGGCGGAACGGATCCTCAAGGAGCAGCTCGGTCTTCCGGAGCTGCCGCTCAACGGGCCCCGCGTGTTTTCTGAAGTCTACGGGGCCAAGAACCATTGGGACCTCGAGTTCATCTTCCTCGGGGAACGCGACCAAGTCGCCCAGCATCCGGCTTGGTCGGAACTCACCTTCGTGGACGTGAACGAGACGTCCCGGGACCAGATCGCGCGGTATCACGAGGACATCCTCGCCCATGTGGGCCGATGGGATCCGGCTCGAGGGTGAGAGGTGCCCTGATTGCGAGCGGACGCCTCCGAGGTCCACCCGCTCCGAGATGGTGGCATTAAATGGGTCTTTTACTTCCGGAAGTCCGAGGTCCCGGAATGGGAACGCTGGACCGTGGAGCGGGCCGAGCGGGAACGATTCCTGCGCCTCGCCGTGACCTACGGATCGATCGACCGCCGTTCGCACGAGTACCGAAGCACCACCGTCATCCACCTGTGGCAGATCGAGCGGTTGCCGCCCAACGTCTCGTGGCGGGAGGTCTTTGCCCACGTGTTCAGTCACGAGCCGTTGCACCACGCGATCAGCCGGGTTCTCGCCGAGATCGATGAAACGGGAGACCAGGAATGGGTCATCGCGAAGCTCGGCGATGGGCGTTGGTGGTAGTGGCTCGGTCAAACCCGCCTCGAGTTCGGATCGGCGATCCAAGACTCGCGTCGTCAGCGGCGTCCCTCGCGAATCACGAAGGCGATAAGCAGAACCATCAATCCGGCAACAGTGACCGAGAGACCCAACGCTACGATGAACGATGCGAATCCGTTCGCTCCTCCCGAGGTCAAACGAACCAAGACCTGCCCGCCGACGAGAACGAACAGACCGAGCAGGATCATGGGCAAACCCAATCTCCACGCGCGACCGAAGGCTCCCTGAAAGTCCTTGGCAATCGAAAACG
>DATEGJ010000076.1:0-5847 GCA_035280105.1 Thermoplasmata archaeon | reverse complement strand
AAGCGGGGGAATGGAACCAATACACGTTCGACGTCGAGAACCGAGGGAAGCTACCCGCTCGGAACGTGCAGGTCGAGTTCTCCGGGGATTTCGAGGCGAAAGGCATCCAGCCGATCGCCGAGATCGGTGTGGGCGAGTCCGTCCCGGTCCGCGTCGGCCTTCGCCCGAAGACGGCGGGTGCGGTCCCCGTCGCGATCGGCCTCTCGTACCAGCGCCTGTTCGACGAAAACCGCTACGAGGTCCGCGACTCGAAGGAAATCCGGATCGAGCCCGAGGCGACGTACCTCGTCGAGGACGTCTTCCTCATCCACTCGGACGGACGACTCATTGCCCACCACAGCCGCAAGTTCCGCGAAGAGATCGACGAGGACATTTTCTCCGGGATGCTCACCGTCGTGCAGGATTTCGTGAAAGACTCGTTCCGGTCGCGCACCCGGATCGGCATGAAGCGGCTCGACTTCGGAGACTCCAAGATCCTCATCGAGCGCTCACCGCACACCTTCCTCGCGACCGTCCTCGTCGGCCAGGAACCGAAGTTCCTCCCGCTCTACATGCTGCAGGTCCTCAAAGAGGTCGAGGACCGCTACGGCGTCGTCCTCGAGAAGTGGACGGGCCTTCTCCACAATCTCGAAGGGATCGATGATATCATCAAGAAACTCCTCCTCGTTGCGAAGGACACCGCCAAGGACGTCGGCGCGTTCGCCGACAGCCCGATCACGATGACGGCCAAGGTCATCGATGCCCTCGGAGCGGAGCAGACCGTCGAGGCGAACGAATTCTTGCGGCAGGCGCAGTCGACCCTCGAATCGGACATCCAACTCGCGTGGCAATTCATCGAAAGGGCGAAGTCGCAAGCCGACTCGGTCCAAGGTCAGTTGAAACAGCGGATGGACGAACTCGTCATCGCGGCGCGGGACATGGTCGCGGAGATGAAACAGCTCGGGATGGCCACGAGCCAATCGGAACTCCTGCTGCGCGAGGCCGAGGAGGCGTTCAACGAAGGCAAGTACGAACGCGTCCGCGAGATCCAACAGGGCCTCCACGAATCCCTTGAACGACAGAAGGGCGAGAGCGCCGCAAAGAAGGTCGAGGTCGAACTCGCGTCTCTCATCAACGACATCCAGATCGCGAAGAGCCAGAACCTCGACGCTCGCGAGGCGGAGTCGTATCTGACGAAGATCGAAGGGGCAATCCAGAAGAAGAACCCCCGCCAGATGGACGAATACCTGCGGCGAGCGAAGGACTCTTTGGCGCGCCAGCGCCGCCGGACGGTGCTCGAGAGAGGACGGGCGGATCTGGCGAAGCTCCAGGCCATCGTTGTACAGGCGAACGCGGTCCACGCCGACCTCGGCGACGTGGCCGACTTGGTACAGAAAGCCGAGGACGCGTTGCGACTCGAAGACCTGCGGGCGATGGAGCCGCTGATCGAACAGGCCCAGGCGAAAGCGAAGACGCGAGTCGAGCAGCTCCTGAAAGACCGCAATCCGCGCCTGTTCTTCGAGACCGCGAATGCGGGCCTGCAAGCGAACCGCTGGAACCGGTTCGACATGACGATCACGAACAAAGGCAACTGGCCCGCGGAGCACGTCACCCCGGTCATCAGCGGCCCGATCGACGTCCTGGGCTTGCGGGTCATCGACAAGATCGAGCCGAATGAGAAGATCGCCCTCGAGTTCGGAGTACGACCCCGGGAAGAGGGCACCATGGACCTCGACTTCGAGGCGCAGTACTCTCGCCCCCTCGACGACGGGAAGCACCAGACGACCGACACGGTTGTCGTGCGCGTCGAGACGGAAGGTGGCTACGTCGTCGATGACGCTCTCCTGTTCCACTCCACCGGCGCGATCGTGTGCCATGAAACGCGGACGTACTTGCGGCCCGAGGAAGCTAGCCGCGCCGGCAGCCTCGAGACCGCCGCAAAAGGGTTCGTGAACAAAGCGTTCCCGAACGGCGGAAAGGCGGTCGCGCGGGCAAAGCTCGGCGATGCGCCCGCGCTCGCAATTCGAGGTCCGCAGGCTTTCTTGGTCGTCATCCTGAACGGGAAGGAGCCGTCCATCCTGCCCCTGTACGTGGTCCAGGTCCTGAAGGACATCCACGAGACGTACGGGCTGCGGCTCGAGGAATGGACGGGCGATCCCGCCGAACTGACCGGTATCCGTGACCTGGTCCGGAAAGCGCTCTTCGCGACCGATGTTGATGGCGTGTCGCTCGGGCCTCTCGAAGACACACCGGTTAGCAAGATCCCGATGCTCTCGGCACGCGGCGTCCTGGCCGGCGAAGGAGATCAATCGTTCATCGATTGGGCGCGGACGGCCATCGATGCGCAGGGATACGAGCAAGGCCTCGCGATCCTCAAGCACGTCTCGGACGCCACCGCGGGGCCGACCGAGGAAATCTCGAAGCAGATCAAACAGGCGATCATGGCTTCGAAGGAAGCGGGCACCCTCCAGATCACGGACGATCAGGTGAGCGGCTATGTCGACTTCCTGCGCCTTACCCTCGAGGCGGCGTTCCAGGCGAAGCGTCGCGCTGGAATCGAAAAATACTGGCCCGTGGCGCGCATCGCTGTCAAGACGGCGGATCAGATCGGATACGACGCCGTGAGCGCATTCCGGAAGATAATCGTCGGGCAGAGTGGCGCGAAGGAACTCGACCTGATCAATCCGGACGAAACGTGGCGCGGGATGAACATCAGCATCCAGGTCCACATGGAATCGGTCAGCGCCGCCTACAAGCTCTGGGCGAAGAAGATCGAGATCCTCCTACGTTCCCAGGACGCGTGGAAGATCAAGGCCGGCTTGGACCGTGGCGAGTACTCCGTGGGGATCGAAGGGCAGAAGGTCCGCATCGACCCGACCATGGTGTCGTTTGTCGAATCGGTCCCGGACTGGGTTGTCGAAGAACCGTTCGAAGGCGGCATCGTGTACCTCGACACGCGGATGTCCAAGGAACTCGTCGCGGAAGGATACGCGAAGGAGATCGTGAACCTCGTCCGCGAATCGCGGAGGGACATGCACCTCGCAGAAGACCGCGTGGTCGAAATCGAACTCGTCGCGGGCAAAGGCCTGCGCGCGATGCTCCAGCCGTGGAAGGACATGATCCTCCGGGAGGCGAATGCCCTGGAGGTCCGCTTTGTTCAGGAGCCGGCGCCAGAAGCATACGTCGTCGAGGCGGGCCTCGGCCAGGAGACCTTCCTCCTCGGGGTCCAAGCGGCCGAGATGTAGGGCTCGCGAGCAAACCCTTTAGGGCCCCCCGTGTTCTGCGCACCCAATGGGCATCAACCTCTCCGACATCGTGAAGGTCGACCCCTGCCAGCTCGAGGACTTCTCGGGAAAGATTCTCGCGATTGACGCATTCAATACGCTCTACCAATTCCTCGCGATCATCCGCCAACCGGACGGGACGCCGCTGATGGACCACCAGGGACGCATCACGTCGCATCTGTCCGGCCTCATCTATCGCGTTTCGAACTTCGTCGCCGTGGGCATCCGACCCGCGTTCGTCTTCGACGGAGAACCGCCGCGGCTCAAAGCGCGCACCATCGTCGACCGCGGCGAGGTGAAACGGCGCGCCGAGCAAGAATGGCGGGAGGCAATCGAGATCGGCGACCTCCCGACCGCGCGAACGAAGGCGATGCAGACGTCTCGTCTGACCGGCGAGATGGTGGCGGAGTCGAAGCGGCTGTTGGAATTACTCGGCATCCCGATCGTCCAAGCGCCGAGCGAGGGAGAGGCCCAGGCGAGCGCGATGGCGCTGGAAGGCACGGCATATGCGGCGGGTTCACAAGACTACGACGCCCTCCTGTTCGGCTCACCACGACTGGTCAAGAACCTCGCCATCACGGGCCGTCGGAAGCTCCCTCGGAAGAACGCCTACGTCGATGTGCAACCGGAGGAGATCTCCCTCGACGAGACGTTGGCGAGCCTCGGGCTCACACGGGAGCAGCTCGTTGAGATGGCCCTGTTGATTGGGACGGACTTCAACGAAGGGGTGAAGGGAATCGGCCCGAAAAAAGCGCTCGCCCTCACCAAGAAACACGGATCGCTTGAGCCGGCCTTGGCAGAACTCGGCGTGGACATCGAAGCAAAGGAGGAGGTCCGCGAGATCTTCCTCCACCCGAAAGTCCTCGACCGCGTCGAGCTCACCTTCCGCGATCCCGATCCGGACGGCCTGCGCCGCATGCTCTGCGACGAATACGATTTCTCGCGAGAACGCATCGACGCCGCGTTGGAGAAATTCGGGACTGCGCGATCCGAACAGAAACAACGGTCCCTGGACTCTTGGTCGCGGTAGCGGGAACGGGACCGACGACGGGATTCCGCCACGGGTCCGAGTCCGTGATATTGTCTCGGGAAAGGCTTTAACACCCTCCCTCTTTGCGCCGGAGAGATGACCCTGGACTTCGTGTCCTCCGTCGTTGTGAGCACCCTCCTGACCGGCGTCCTGAGCGCCCTTGCGTATCGAAAGGACGTCCTCACCTGGGACGGCAGCGTCGCGGCGTTCGTCGTTGGGATGGTCATCGGGATCTTCGGCGACGTGACCTGGCTGTTCCTCCTGCTTTTCTTCCTTCTGTCGAGCTTTCTGGCGACCCGCTACCGCTTTGCGCTCAAGGAAGCGATGGGGGTCCAGGAAGGCCAGCGAGGCGAACGGCGGGCGTCGAATGTCCTCGCGAACGGAATCGCGCCGATGGCGGTTGCGGCAGTCTCGCTCGCGTTTCCCTCCGCGCTTCCGAAAGGCTTGAGCGGGATTGTGTTTCTCTCCGCGCTCTCGGTCGCGGGCGCGGACACCCTCGCGAGCGAGATTGGGGTGTTATCGCGTCACACGTACCTGATCACGAATCTCAAGCCGGTCCCGCCAGGGACCGATGGCGGTGTCTCGGCCCTCGGCACCTTGTGCGCGTTCGGTGCGGCGCTCTACACCGCTTTCGTCGGCTGGTTCGTCCTCTCGTACGCCGCTCGAATGTATGGACTCACCCAGACGATGCCGTCGGATCCGACGACCTTCCTAATTCCGCTGGCCGTCGGGTTCATCGGGTGCCAGATCGACAGCGTAATCGGCGCGACCCTGGAACAGCGAGGCCTCGTGAACAAGAAGACGAATAATCTCCTTTCTACGAGCGCCGGGGCGGTGTTGGCCTACCTGCTCGTTATCGTGTAAGCGACCTTACGCGTGGCTGAGCGCTTTCTTGATGAGCGTGGCGCCCTCGTCGAGAAACGCCTCGGCTCGCTCCGGGGTCCGCCCTTCCGCGTACACCCGGAAGATTGCCTCGGTTCCCGACGGCCGGAGCAGGACGGCTCCGTCGGCCTGGAGGATTTTGACCCCGTCGGTCGTGTCGACGGCTCGCCCTTTCGTGAGCGCGACGATCCCGCGGAGCACCGCGTCCCGTTTTTCGATGGGGACCGGGATGTTCGCTTTTCGGATGTAATACTGCGGGAGCGCGGCAAGGATCGCGGAGAGCGGCCGACCGCTGTGCGCGAGGAGTTCGAGCATCTTCGCCACCGCCATCGCGCCGTCCCGGCAGAACTGGTGATCCGGGAAGATCACGCCGCCGTTCTCCTCGCCGCCGAACGTCGCCCCCTGGTCGAACATGGTCCGCGCGACGATCGGGGATCCCACGCGGGTCCGGATCACGGTGCCGCCCGCTTGGGTGACAACGTCCTCGATGAGCTTCGACGTGCTGAGGGGCGTCACGACGGTCCCGCCGCGGTGCGCGAGGGCACCCTGAGCGAGGACCGCGAGGCTCTTGTCTCCGGGGACGAACGCACCGGTATCATCCACGAAAATCGCTCGGTCTGCATCACCATCGTGGGCGATGCCTAGATCGGCATGGACTTCGGACACGACCCG
>DATEGJ010000075.1:0-3532 GCA_035280105.1 Thermoplasmata archaeon | reverse complement strand
CTGCATCAGCCCCGCCTCGTTCGTGCGAAAGCCGCGGCCAATGGCGAGGGTGTCGTGGTCCAACCACACGAGGTCGCCGCCCTCCGCCGTTGCGGGCGCACGGAGCGTCGCGAGGACCGGGACCCCGAGCTTCTCGAAGGCGAGGCCGATCGCCGCCTCCTCGCCCCGTCGAAGCTCCTTCCCCATCCGAAGCAGGATTGCCCCCTCGTCCGTGACAATCGCAGGATCGTGGACGAAGATGGAATCCGCTTTCCCCGGGAGGGGCTCGTTATGAAGGCGTACATCCACGCGGCTTTCCCGGAGCATCGCGACGAAGGCATCGTGCTCCTCCTGGGACCTCGTGAGGTTCGGCTTGGACGTGTACCCCCACGGCTCCGGATCGTCGACCGCAAACGAATAGCCTGGTCGTCGGACCAAGCACATGCGAAGGGGGTCGACCATGCTTTGCGATCCGAACGCGGTCGCCATGGAGAGCGAGGCACCGGAAGGACCCGATCCACTTACGCTTTGCCTCGATGGACTCCGCCAAAACGCTCATGTAATTCTCGCAGCCTCCCGGCGCCAACCCAAGAGGCGATACCATACCAGGCCGGACACGAAACGGTGGGCAAGCGATGGCAGCGACCGACTACGCGGGACCGATCCTTCCCGGATTCCGGGAGACCGCGTGGATCCAGAAGTCGCCGTTTTTCCATCGTGCCGCAAAACACGGCGTACGGGCTTACGACCTGTACAACCACATGCTGATGCCGGGGCTGTACACGGACCCGGTCGAAGAGTACTGGCATCTGGTGAACCACGTAACCTTATGGGACGTCGGCGTCGAGCGGCAAGTCGAGATCGACGGACCCGACGGATTCGAGTTCATGCAACTCCTCACCCCGCGGGACATGAGGAAATGCAAGGTCGGGGAGTGCAAGTACGTCCTCCTGACAACGCCGGACGGCGGCATCATTAACGACCCCGTGCTCCTGCGCCTCGGAGAGGACCACTTCTGGCTTTCCCTCTCCGACTGGGACGTGCTGTTCTGGTGCAAAGGCGTCGCGGTGAACGCGGGCCTCGATGTGGTGGTGCGGGAGCCCGATGTGTCGCCGTTGCAACTCCAAGGACCGAAGTCGAAGGACGTGATGGTCGACCTCTTCGGGGACGGGATCCTCGACCTCGAGTACTACCACCTAACGGAGACGGACCTCGACGGGATTCCGCTCGTCATCACGCGGACGGGGTGGAGCGCCGAGCGCGGGTACGAAT
Source organism: Thermoplasmata archaeon (assembly GCA_035280105.1). Lineage (GTDB taxonomy): Archaea > Thermoplasmatota > Thermoplasmata > RBG-16-68-12 > RBG-16-68-12 > RBG-16-68-12. The sequence continues at coordinate 2,281 of DATEGJ010000075.1, read as the reverse complement.
TGTACCTGCGGGATTCGAAGTACGGCGAAGCGCTCTGGGACAAGGTGATGGCGGCCGGCAAGAAGCACAACATCCGGCCTATCGCGCCGTCCGAGATTCGCCGCATCGAAGCGGGTATCCTGAACTACAGCTCGGACATCATGCTCGACAACAATCCGTACGAGGTGGGCCTCGGTTGGACCGTCGACGAGGACAAGTCCGATGAGTATCTTGGCAAAGTGGCCCTCCAACGCATCAAGCGGGATGGCGTGACGCGAAAACTCGTCGGCGTCGAGGTCGAGGGTGCGCCACTCGGCGCGTGGATTCCGGACTACTGGGACGTCCATGCGGACGGCCGTAAGGTCGGGCACGTCACCTCGTTGACATATTCCCCGCGCCTTGAGAGGAACATCGGATATGCCTTGCTTGCGAAGGATCATGCGAAGCTCGGCACGCCACTCAAGGTTGCGACGTCGAAGGGATTGCGGAGTGCGACCGTCGTGAAGAAGCCGTTCGTGGATCCGAAGAAGGACATCCCGAAATCGTGAGCGGTCAAGATTCAAGTATGGCGCACGCCGTCCGTCGCGCGATGCCGCTGTCCCTCGAATCGCGCGTAACCCTGAACGACGGCGTGAAGATGCCCGTGCTCGGGCTCGGCGTGTGGCAAACGGCATCGGGAAAGGAGACCCGGGACGCCGTCGCGACCGCGCTCCAGGCCGGGTACCGACTCATCGATACCGCCAAGTTGTACGGGAACGAGCGCGATGTCGGCATCGCCGTCCGGGAGAGCGGGATTCCGCGCGACGAGATCTTCGTCACAACAAAACTCTGGAATGATGATCATGGCTACGAGTCCGCCCTCCGCGCGTTCGATCGGAGTCGGAAGGAACTCGGGCTCGAAGCGGTCGATCTGTACCTCATTCACTGGCCGGTCCCGGGGAAGCGCGACGAATCCTGGAAAGCCCTCCTCAAACTGAAAGAGCAGGGAGTCGCCCGCTCGGTCGGCGTGAGCAATTACACAATCCGGCATCTCGAAGAGCTGCTTTCATGGTCGCCGCGACCGCCGTCGGTCAACCAGGTCGAGTTCCATCCGTTCCTCTTTCAGAAGGACCTCTTGAAGTTCTGCGAAGGGAAGAAGATCCAGCTCGAGGCCTACAGTCCGCTCGCTCGCGGTCGGCGTTTGAAGCATCCCACGATCGTCGAGCTCGCGGCGAACTACGGCAAGACGCCCGCACAGATCATGATTCGATGGAGCCTCCAGCACGGTCTCGTCGTCATCCCCAAGTCGTCTCGCCCCGAGCGGATTCTCGAGAACGCAGCAGTCTTCGACTTCGAGATCCGGGCGGCTGACATGAAGCGCTTGGACGCGCTCGACGAGCACTCCCGCGTGGCCTGGAACCCGGAGAACCTCGATTAGTGGACCGGAGACGTGCCCCCATCGGAACGTACTCGCTGACGCGGAGCATTTACCATTCGTCGAACATCCCGACCCGTGACTCGTGTGCGGTACGAACTCCCGGGCGACCTGCGTCCGGCATCGCTCGCCCAGCGCCGCGCGTTCTACTCGCGATTCATGGACTACGCCGCGGCATCCCATTGGATGGCGAAGCCATCGGGCGATCGGGCCTATGCGCTGATCCTCGGCCGCCATTCCGGGATCTATCCGCGGCGGTTCCGTCATCTGAAGAACGTTCCTCTCGTCGTCGACGACGTCGAGGACGTGGCTGGCCTCCGGCCGTATCTCCTGAAGTACCTACCCGAGGGCGTTTACTACGACCGCAACGTCTATTCGTCCCTCGATCGCGCTCGGAGGGCGGGTCTCGACTACATTCACGTGGGGCGGAGTCGCTTCTTCCTCGGTCAGGAACTCGCGTTCGACCTCGATCCGGAGAACGTCGACTGTCCAATCCATGGGAATGTGGTCGACAAGATGCGGCGCCACCAAGGCCTCTCATTCTGCGATTGGGAATTCAACGAGGTGCGGCGCCAAGCGGCGGATCTCCACGATCGTCTCGCGCGGCGGTGGTCTCGCCTGGAAATCGTCTACTCAGGCCGCGGATTCCACGTCCATGTCTTCGATGATGAGGCGTTCCGCCTCAGCCGGAAGGCGAGGATTCAGATCGCCCGCGCCGAGGCGAAGCGACTCGCCATCGACGACTGGGTGACATCGGGAGAGATGCGGCTCATCCGGCTCCCCTTCTCGCTGCACGGGATGGTCTCACGGATCGTGGTGCCGGTCCCGAGGCGCCACCTCGATACCTTCACACATGACGACCGCCGCGCAATCCCGCGCTTCCGAACG
>DATEGJ010000074.1:0-3512 GCA_035280105.1 Thermoplasmata archaeon | reverse complement strand
CGACGCGCGACCCGGTACCCCGGTCGCTGAAGGACGACGGCGACGTCCATCCCGAAGACGCCGATCTCCGGATCGTACTTCATCCCACGAAAGTCCGTGTAATCCTGGATTCCAAACGAGAAATTCCCGCGCGCATCGAAGCTGTAGGATGGCAGGCGGTTGTTGCGGATCGACAACGCCTCCTTCAGGAACCCGTCCGCTGCGTCTCCCCGGAGCGTGACCCGCGTGCCGATGGGCATGTTCCGTCGAACGCCCCAATCCCGGACGGCGGTGTGGCTGAGCGTCTGAACCGACTTCTGCTTCGTGACGAGCTCGAGCACCTTCTGAGCTTTCACGAGCTTCTCGCCGGCCTCGCCGACGCCGATGTTAACGACGACCTTCTCGATCCGGATGTCTCGCATCGCGACCATGGCCCACCTACAACGCCGAGACCTCCGGCGTCCGGATCGTCGGGGCTTCCTTGCCCACGACGAAGACCTTGTCGATGTCCGTCGAGAATCCTTCTTTGAACGTGACGATGTTCGCCCGCGGATTGCGGGTGCGTTGCACCTCGAGGACGTGGGCGATCTCGCCGACGTGTTGGCCCCCCGTGACGAGGACCGGTGCATCCTTCGTCAGCTCAAAGTGCTCAGCGACTTTCTGCTCGGGAACCTGGAGGCGCAACGTCGTTCCGGTCGCATACGTATCCTTCGCGAGCAGGACATTCCGCCCATCGTGGAGATTCAGTTGCGTCTTCCCTTTCGAAACCGTCGTCTTGTCTTCAATCCGAACCAGCTTCCATTTCGCGTCCGCGTCCTCGACCGGTACGAGGGTCATGCGACCTCGCGTGTCGACGAGCATTCGATAGTGGGACTTCAGCTCCTTGAGCGACAGGATGTCCATGAGGCCGACCGGGAACTTCGGGTTCGTGACGACGCGGCCGTCGACGAGGACGCCACGGCTGTTCAGGATATGACGCGCCTCGCGCGCGCTGTCGCAGAGCTTGAGCATGTCGCGGAGGAGGAGGGCGATGGGGACACTGCGCTCGATTCCGTGAGGACCGGGAGACGGCTTCGTCACCCAGAAGTCTGTCTTGCGAGGGATTGACCAGGTTCGCGGGGCCGGCAGGCGCTTCATATGCTTCTTCACTTCTTCTCCCCCTCGAACTTCCGACGCCGCCAAGCGTCAGTGTCGTCCATGCGGACGATCATCAAATTCGACGCGTGGATCGGCCGCGGGACCTTCTTCTCGTCCACCTTCTCGATCGTGATTCCCTCCACGACGACTGTGGCGTCGACCCGATCGACGCTCACGACCTTTCCTTCCCGTCCGCGGAAGCCGCCCCGCATGACCCGCACGGTGTCGCCCTCTCGAACGGGGAGCGCGCGCGGCAGGTGGCCTTTCGCCTTCTCGTGGAGTTCCGGTGACAGGTGCGAGGATGCGAGGACGCGTTTGCGGTGCAACGGCGCGTTTGCCGCCCTCTTCCGTTGCGTTCGGGGTTGTGCGCTCGTCATGGCTTCACATCACACGATCATACTCGCTGTGGCGGCGACACGCGGCCAACGCTCGGCGGCCTCTCGGGCGACCGGCCCCTTGATGTCGGAGCCCTTTACCTCGCCTTCGGGCGTCACGATCACACAGGCGTTGTCTTCGAATTGCACCATCATTCCTTCCGGCCGCCGGAACGGACGGCGCTGGCGGACGATGACCGCATTCATGACTTGCTTCCTCGTCTCCGGCGTGCCCTTCTTCACCGTCACGACGAGGAGGTCCGCGATCCCCGCGGACGAAATGCGGTTCCGAACGCCGCGGTACTTGAGGACTTCGATGATTTCGACGATCTTCGCCCCTGTGTTGTCGATGCATTCGAGCCGCGCTCCTTTCGGCAGCCCGCGCGTCTGTCTCCCAGGAAGTCCCTTCATGCGGCGACCTCCTGGTTGTGGATCGCGACGAAATGGACCGTCTTACCGAGCGGCCGGCATTCCATGACGGTGACGCGGTTCCCGACTTGGAGCGCAAGACACGGCGGCGCGTGCACGTTCATGCGGTGCGTGCGCTTCTCGAACCGCTCGAACTTCCGAATGTAACGCAAGTACTCCCTCTGCACGACCACGGTGTTCTGCATTTTCGCTGAGATCACGACGGCTTCGAGCATCTGCCCGCGGACGGAGAGCCGCCCATGGAACGGACACTTCGGATCCGTGCATGCGCGTGGCGGCGCGGGGACATCGATGCCGATATCTCGCGCCGTCGAATCGGACGGACGGACCGCGGGAGCCGGAGTTGCCGCGGCGGGCTTCTTCTGGGCTTTCTTCTCCGCCATCGGGTCACCGTGCCTTCTTCACGCGGTCCTCGGGACGGAAGCGGATCTCATCGCCTTCGACCTCGAAGCCGCCTTGAACGTCGAATCGAAACCGGGTCCCGTGCTTCGGGATGTGCTTCTCCTCGCCCTGGATCTCGAGAACGAGCATGTTGCGAGTCTCGTCGACGACGCGACCCTGGAGGTGTTCGTGGGTCGGATCGGCCGCGCCGATGACTATGACGCGCAGTCCAATGAGCTCGTGCTTCCGGAGGTTCACGCTATGATCCCCCGGTCGCGGAATTTCGTCATCACTTCTCGCTCTCTTTGGCCGCCTTCGACGGGGTCGCGGTGGCCGGGGTCGGCCGTGCGAGCTTCGCTTCTTCCGTCATAATCGTGAGAATCCGGGCGATGTTCTTCCTCAACGCGCGAATCTTCCCCGGATTTGGCGGCGCACCGCCCATCGCGGCGACACCCCGCTCGTGCATGAGTTCGTCCCGGAGCTCCGTGAGCTTCTTTGCGATCGCCTCCGCGTCCATCGCGCGGATTTCCTTCGTCCGCAGGAGCGCCATTTACGCCGCGTCGCCTCCCGAGGCATCCACGTCCGTGTCGACCTCGAGGTCTTTTGCGGCCTTCGCGACTTTCTTGAGCCGCTTGGCCGCCACGGGGCTCCGCTTCACTTTCTTCGTGACGGAATCGACGGGCTCGAGCCCGAGAGGCGCTTCCGCATCTTCCCCGCCCTCGCCTTCGATCGCCGGGGTCGGTCCCGTCACCGGCTCGGGTTCCGGTTCGACCGGTACCGGTGGGGGAGCGAGCGCCGCTGCTTCGGCGGCCGCCAGATACTCGGCGGACGGCCGCTTGATCTCGACCTCGTCGGGAAGTCTCGCCCGCGGATTCATGATTTCGACAGTGACGCCAATGATCCCGGGTTTGAGTTTTGCGGGCGTGAAGCCGACATCCATCCACAGGTTCCTCGGCTCGCCGCAATACTTGATGTGACCCGCCTTGAATTTCTCCCTGCGGTGTCGCTGGCCGGTCAACTTCCCGGCGATGACGACGAGGCAGCCCTTGGCCCCCGCCTCCATGATTCGCCGCACGGTCGAGTGACCGGCTCGGCGGAAGTGCCAGCCGCGCTCGAGCGCGTTCGCGAGTTTCTCCGCCATGATCTGCGCGTTCAGCGCGGGATTGTTCACCTCTTGGACTTCAATCTGCGGATTGTCGAACCTGAATCGAG
>DATEGJ010000073.1:0-3149 GCA_035280105.1 Thermoplasmata archaeon | reverse complement strand
AGCCTCGCGGACGGATTCGCGAATGGAATCGACTCGGTCGCGAACCGCATCGGATCCGGGCCTGCGTTGTACATTCGAGGAACTGAGCTCCTTACGAGCGAGATCGATTCGACGGACCTCGCAAACCTCTCGGGAGCCTTCCTCACCTTACGCGCGCATCCGGCGCTCCTCGAAATGAACGGGCTCGCTCTCGAGACGTTCGTCGTCGTCATCGAATCCTATCGGAACGGCACCGTCACCACATTGTACCCGGTCGGGTCCCGCGATGTTTCGCTCGACACCGGACTTCGCGCGCGCGTTTTGGCTCTCAGTGGATCGGCTCCCGACACGACGGCGAACCTCACGGTGTTCGGCCGGCGTCTTCCGTCGCTCCCGATTGTCGCCCCGATTCCTTCGCGCCCTGCCTTGCTCGCGGATGATTGGACGTTCGTCCGGCCGGAACTTCTCTACTCGATCGATCCGAATCAGGGAGGGCCGGTCCAGGCGATCGTCGTCGAGAGACCGCTCGATGCCGGGCTCGCGAACCGCATGGGGCTGACTCGGCTCGAGACGCTCGGTGCCATCGGTTTCGTTCGAGGAAGCGTCGCTGAGATCCAAGCGGCTCTGCAAGTCCTCAGTCTCGTCATTGCGATCGTGATCGGCCTGCTTGTCTACGCCGCGATGAGCCTCGAGGTTCACCAGCGATCGGGAGAGATCGCCACCCTTCGTAGCCTCGGCGCCTCTCCGACGACTGTCGCATCCGTGTACGAAGCGCAGGCGATCGTGCTCGCCCTCGTCGGCGCGGTCCTCGGTTCGGCGCTCGGGATTGTCCTCGCCCACGCGGTCGTCTCTTTCGCGCCGCTGCTCGGTTTCCCAAACCTGGTGATCCTCGGCCCACCGACGAATGCAGTCCTCCTGGCGGTGACGGTTGCCACCATTCCCGCCGCAATCGCAGGGATCGTCCCTTCGCGTCGCGCCGCGGTCCGCGTCCGGACGCATCGGGAGGCGGTCCCATCCTGATCGGGCGGCGGGCTTTCGCGGGCCTCCTGCTCTGCGCGTTCCTCCTCGGGGCGACGTGGCTGCCTCTCGCTGCCCTCCCGGCGCTTCCGACGCGCATCGTGGCAGGCGACGTGTATGTCATCACGCAAGGCTCGGGACTCGCGTCGGTCAATGACAGCCTCCTCGCGAACGTCACGAGCCAACCCGGGGTGCAGCTCGTGAGCCCGGAGATTCTCGCTCCCGGGACGATTCACGGGCAAGCCGTCTTGGTCCGTGGTGCCGACCCGGCGGCGTTTCTCTCCATCGAAGGAGGCGTTTGGGTCCAGACCTCGCCGCTCACCGATCGCTGGGCATTCGCTGGTGAGGGACTTGCGAGTCGCTTGGGGTTGGATCGCGGGACGTCCGTCACGCTCGTTGGCTCCGCCCTCCCGAGGATCGCGTTCGCGCAAGTCGGCGGCATCTATCGGACCGAGACGACGGCGAACGACGAGCTCGTCGTGGACTATCCCACGGCGCGGGCGCTCACCGGCCTCGGCGCCCACTTCTACCACTCGATCCGACTGAAGACTTCGAACATCGCCCCAATGCTGGCGTTCCTCCAGACATCCACTGCAAGCCTCCATGTAAGCGGCCCCGGCTTGGCGCGAGTCGACATCCACAGTGACCCGCCGACGGACGAGCGCATCATCTCCCTGTTGTTGCGCTCTGGAAGCGGAAGCGTGCCGCACGACTATCTCTCGAGCGCGATCGCGCAAGCGACGACCTCGGTCCAGGTGGTCGCGTACGGGATTGCGGTGCTTCTGGCCCTCCTGGTGGCGTTCGGAATCCATGCGGCCCAGGCGCGCGCGTTTGCGGACCGCCTCCCCGCGGTGGGCGTCCTGCGTACGATTGGCGCGTCAAATCGATGGATGCGGGCGCGGATCCTGCGGGAAACCACTCCCGTCGCCATCGTAACCGCCCTAGTCGGCACCATCCTGGGATTCCTCGTCGACGTCCTACTGCACCCCGCGGGGAGACTCTTCGTCTTCGGGCATTCGGTTCCCGCGACGCTGGACCCCACATCGTTCGCGGTGGTCGCCGCGGTCGTGGTCCTCGCATCGACGATCTCCGCGCTTTCGCTGTTGCAACGCGCGCTTCGCTCGCGTCCCGTCGAATCCATGCGGGACCAACCCGCCATCGAGCCGCCAACGTCTCTCGAGGTGGTCCTACGCGACTGAGGGCAGACGCCGCGTTGCTGATCGCGCTGTATTCCATCGCCGTTGCTGCGCGTCTCGTGCCTCTGATGTTCAGCCCGCTCCCCTACAGCACGGACGGATTTGCCCTCGCGCGGATTGCCAGCGGGATCATCGGAAGTGGCTCGTGGCACATCGATCCGAGCGGCGTGAACAGCTACAACGAGAAGCTGCCAGGCTTCTCCGTCCTTTGGGCTGCGTTCGCCATGGTGGGCGGCTTCCGGCCTCTCGCGCATGTCCAGGCCTACGTCGCGTTCCTCGCGTCCCTCGTCGTCTTGCCGGCGTACCTTCTCGGCGTGAAGGCATCGGGACGCCGCTCCGTGGGCCTCGTAGCGGGATTGTTCGCGGCGGTCTTCGGGACGTTTCTCTTACTCACGAGTTCCGTATCGAAGGAAACGCTCGGGCTCATGATTCTCCCGGTCGCGGTGCTTCTCTTCCACGAACGAGCGGATCCCCGGAAGCGCGCCCTCTCGGTGATTCTCTTCCTGCTCCTCCCATTCATCCATCCGCTCACCACGCTGCTCGCCTTGGGGATGGCGGCCTCGCTCGTCGTGCTCACGCACCGACGCGCTCTCTCCCGTGGTCGGTTCTCCGTGCGGTCCTTCGCGGTCGACATCGCCACGGGTCCCGGGCTCGCGCTCGCCGCGCTCGCGTACTACCTCCGAGTCGACCTGCAATTCCTCGCCGAGCTCTTCGCGCCCGACGCGGCCGTCTTGTTTCTGGGGATCGTGCTCTTGCTCGCCGCGGTGATCGTCGCGATGGTCCGGCCGGTCCGCCGGCGAATCGGTCGTCGACTCGTGAGTCCGGCGAGTCGCGCAATCCTGCCGCCGGCCCTCGCCGTGGCAGCGCTAGTCGCGAACGCGCGAACGAGCCTGTTCGCGGGGACTCTCGGAACCCAGCCGGCGTTTCTGTGGATCCTCCCGCCCATCGGTCTCGTCG
>DATEGJ010000072.1:0-4148 GCA_035280105.1 Thermoplasmata archaeon | reverse complement strand
CGGAGGCGAGAAAGTCGATGTGCCGCCGAAGGTGTTCATCGGGGCGGCGGCCGATCCGTTTGGAGAGCCGCGGGAAGCCGCCTTCGGAAAGGTTCGCGGGAAAATCGAGGCGGGCGCGGATTTCATCCAGACCCAGGGCATCTTCGATGTCGACGCGTTCGATGAGTGGATGCAACTCGTCCGGAAGGAATGGCTGCACGAGAAGGTGTTCATCCTCGCGGGGATCATCCCGCTCAAGTCAGCCAAGATGGCTCGCTTCATGGTCGAGAAAATCCACGCCGTGATCCCGAAGCGGCTCATCGACCGCATGGAGAAGGCGCCGAACCCGAAGGCGGAGGGGTTGAGCATCGCGGTCCGGACGGTGAAGGCGGTGAGGAAGATTGAGGGCGTGCGCGGTGTGCACCTCATGCCGATCGGATGGGAAGAGTGCGTTCCAAATCTCGTGAAGGAAGCCGGCTTGTATCCTCGCCCGGATCCGGACTTGAGCGGATGATAGCCGCCGAGGCAGCCTTTTCAATCTTCCTCCGAAGGTTTAATCCCAAACTCCCCATTGCAACTCGGTAATAACAGATGGTTTCATCGACCGCCCTCCTGAGCGTTTCGGACAAAGAGGGCCTCGTTGACTTCGCCGGCGGCCTACGCGACCTCGGCTTTGAACTGATCGCCACGGATGGCACCGCCAAGACGCTGCGCGATAGCGGCATCCCCGCGCGTACGGTCGCCGACTACACCGGACTCCACGAAGGTCTCGGAGGCCGCGTGAAGACGCTCCATCCGCGGATCTTTGCGGGAATCCTTGCGCCTCGGGGGGATGAACCGGAACTCGCCGACCTTGGTGCAGTGCCAATCGACGTGCTCGTCGCGAATCTGTATCCCTTCGAATCGACCGTCGCGAAGTCGCACGTCGACCTCACCGAGGCAATCGAGAACATCGACATCGGAGGGGTGTCCCTCATCCGGGCGGCCGCCAAGAACGCGGCCCGCGTGACCGTCGTCGTTCGCCCCTCCCGCTATCCGGAAGTCTTGAAGGCGCTTCGAGAACGGCGCACCGTCCCGTCAAGGCTTCGCGAGGAACTCGCTATGGAGGCGTTCGCGTACACATCCCGCTACGATGCCGTCATCTTCAACTACTTCGCTCAGCGAACCGGGGCTCCTCTGCCGCCGGAGCTTCGCCTCGCGTACGACAAAATCACGGACCTTCGCTATGGAGAGAATCCGTACCAACGCGCCGCGTTGTACCGCGAACCGTACCCGTACGCCGCCACCGCGTCGGCGGAGAAACTCCAGGGAAAGGAGCTCTCGTACAACAACCTGATTGACGTCGATGCGGCACTGCGTGTCGTGACGGAATTCGACCGACCGGCGGCGGTCGTGATCAAGCACACGAATCCCTCCGGGGCTGCGGTGGACGCGGTGCTATCCAAAGCCTACAAGGCGGCCCACGCATCGGATCCGATCTCCGCCTACGGAGGCATTGTCGGCCTGAATCGCCCCGTCGATGTCCCGACCGCCACCGCGATGAAGGGCCATGTGCTCGATGCGGTGATTGCACCGGGCTACGACGCGCGGGCGCTCGAGATCCTCAAGGCGAAGAAGCGGGGCGAGTTCCTCATCCTGCGGACGCATGGAGAGCTCCGCAACGACCACGGCATCGACATGGCGCGGGTCCTCGGTGGGGTGCTATTGCAGACGACCGCGTTCCCTGAACCGAAACCCGAGACGTTCAAGGTGGTGACGAAAGCGTCGCCATCGAAGGAGCAGATTCGGGACGTCGTCTTTGGGATCCTCGTGAGTCGGTACGTCAAATCGAATTCAATTGTCCTGGCAAAGGGCGAACGGACCGTCGGCATCGGCGCAGGGCAGATGAGCCGGGTCGACGCGTGCATGCTGGCCGTTCACAAGGCGAAGGATTCAGCGCGAGGGAGCGTGGCGGTCAGCGACGCATACTTCCCCTTCCGCGATGGCGTCGACGAGCTGGGTAAAGGAGGCGTCGCCGCGGTGGCGCAACCCGGAGGGTCGATCCGCGATGCCGAGGTGATTCGCGCCGCGGACGAACACGGAATCGCAATGGTCTTCACGGGGATCCGGCTCTTCCGACACTGAGGGATTCCGTGAAGCGCACGAAGGTCGGCGTCCTGGCATCCGGGAGAGGCACGGATTTCCAGAGCCTCGTCGACGCGAGCGAGCGCGGAGCGCTCGGCGCAGATCTCGCAATCCTCGTGTGCAACGTCCCCGGCGCGCCGGTCATCGACCGCGCGATGAAGTCGGGGGTTCCGGTCGCCGTCATCGACCACCGCACGTTCGGCGAGAAGCGAGAAGCGTTCGAACGCGAGGTCGTGAAAGTCCTCAAAGGCAAGGGCGTGAATCTCGTCGTCTTCGCGGGTTTCATGCGGCTCGTGACCCCGTACTTCATCGGCGAGTTCCCTCAGCGGATCGTTAACATCCACCCATCCCTGCTCCCCGCGTTCCCGGGCGCGCACCCGCACCGAGACGCCATCGCGGCCGGGGTGAAGGTCTCCGGTTGCACGATCCACTTCGTCGACACCTCCGTCGACGGCGGGCCGATCATCCTGCAGAAAGCCGTACCGGTCCAAGACGACGACACCGAGGACAGTTTGGCCGCGAGGATCTTGGAACAGGAGCACGTGTTCCTCCCGATAGCGGTCCGTCTCTTTGCCGAGGGACGACTCAAGATTGCGGGGCGGCGGGTCCGAATCGACATTCAGGGAATCGCGATTCCGCCGATGGCATGAAGGCCCTCATTGAAGTGAAATGATCGGAGTGGACCCTAAAATAAGGGGCCGTCCAGGAATCCTGAACGGCCTCGTTGTGGAGGGATGCTTGTCTAAGCACTCCGAGAATACGTCGATTCTATTAAACGCTTTTCGGCCCGGCAATTTCCCCTGCGACGCGGCCAAAAAAGGACAGGGCCGTTCGCCGTACGGAAAATTCCGGGAACGGCCGCACGTTGGAGGGATGCTGTGGAAAATCTACCGACCAGAGGTATATCAAGGTTTAGCCAAGTTTGTTCGGACGTGGTCAGGAGCGTCGATTCCGCGGGTCCTCTCCTCCAGAGGAATGCGTCCGGCACTGAGTTCGCGCTGGCGGCCGTCACCGATTGCCGCAAGCCTTATGGTCGTCGCGACGGTTGGACGGCTTGGAGCGGTTGATGAAGGGAGTCGGAAAATTCGGCGAGGTCATGGCGGGCGAGAAAGGTAAGGTGAGCTACGATGAGCTGGCCGTCCGCCTCCAGAAGATCATCCACTCCGGCAGCCAGAGGAAAGCGATTACGGACTTCGTGTGCCGCGAACTCCGGAAGATCCCTCATTACACATGGGTCGGCATCTACTTCCTTGACGGGGCCGATCTCCTCCTCGCCTCCTGGTCGGGCCCGATGGCGACGCAGCACACACGGATTCCCGCCGGACAGGGCATCTGCGGTGCCGCAGTCACGGAGAAGAAAACGGTCGTCGTTCCGGACGTCAGTCAGGATCCGCGGTACCTCCAGTGTTTCATCAACACCCGAGCGGAGATCGTGGTCCCGATCCTCAAAACCGGCGCCCCGATCGCCGAGCTCGACATCGACTCCGATCAGCTCGACGCCTTCAACCCGACGGATCAGGATTTCCTCGAGTGGACCGCCCAAGAACTCGGAACGATCCTCTAGACGAGTTCAAAGACGGAACTCTCCCCAGACCCGAATGAACGTGTCGACTTGGTCGGCGGTGACGAGTTCGTAGGTCGTCATTAAGCGGGCCACCGTCTTGGGTGTGGCGATGCGGTAGTCTCGCTCCGCAGGCGTTCCGTGAACGAGGAGCCCGGCGGCTTCCATCTTCTTCAGGTGATGCGATAGGGTCGATGGCGAGATCGCCACATGCTCTAGAATCTCCTTATGTGTCGCCGCATCCCGCTCCATGAGGAAGTTGATGACGCGAAGCGGCACTGGCTGCCGCAAGTATGCGAGGATGCGTTTCTCGATATCCGACAGCGCGGGTCGCGCATCGGCCTGGCCCGGTTGGGACCGCGGATAGAACCGCTTGTATTCTCCGTCCATCGTCGACGTGATGAGATCGTGCTTCTCGAGGAACCGCAAGTGGTAGTCCGCGAGGGTGATCGAAATGCTGAGCGCGCGGGAGAGCTCGCGCAGG
>DATEGJ010000071.1:0-3405 GCA_035280105.1 Thermoplasmata archaeon | reverse complement strand
ATCCGGTTGCCGCTTCCGAACACGGTGCATCTATGCGACGGAGCTCTGCGCGGTGAAGGAGCCGCCGTACGTGGAAGTCGAACCGGGACATCGGGTCTTGTGCCACTACGCGGAGGACATCTTTTCCGGCCGCATGACGCCGCCAGCGCAGGCTCTCGCCCCGCCTCCGGTGGTATCCCTCCCCCCGTTGGAGGCGCCGCCGGGAGGCAGCTGACACGCCCGACCCCCTCCACCGCTTCCGGACCGCCGCCGCCGCGCTCGCCCTCGCCATCTCGCTGATGTTCGTCGGCTTCGCGATCGTGACCGTTGCCAACTACAGCGAGGTCGTATTCGCGAAGATTGTGACGGACGCGGTTTTCAACACGAGCGTCGCCTATGCCGACCCGTCGGCGGATCCTGCGATCTCCGACAACGCGACCTTCGTCACCTGGGTCAACGTCACCCTGGTCAACCCGAGCGACCGTCGGCTCACCATGCACTTCGTCTCGTACACGGCTTGGATCCATGACCTTGAGGTCGAAAACGGCTCGGCCCTGGATCGATTTCCGCAGGACAACGTGATGGTGCTGCCGGACAGCACCGTCCATTACTACTTCCGCGCGTTCGCGGGCTCCGTCACGTTCCCGACACCGACCGAATTCCTCGAACCGCACTCGCAGCTTTCACTGTCGTTCAGCTTCACCCTGACGAAGGCCCTTCCGTTCCGGTTCGACTCGACGCGGTCGATCGTCCGGTTCGCGGTTGCGCATAACCTGACGTGGGCGAACGTCGATTGGTTCCATCACGTGGTCGTCCAAATGCAGGTGCTCGGCGTGCCGACGAACTACGAAGAGACGGCCGTCTACTATCTCCACTTGTTCCCGATCATCCAGCGGGAGGCGGGCTATGAACTTCGTTGAGCGCCTCGCGCGATGGGTCCGGCCCCGCGTACCCGCTTGGTGGCGGAGGTCCGCTCGGACGAGCATGCGCTGGGTGCTCGTAGGCACGTTCCTAGGGATCGGCCTCGGGTACCTCGCGTTCATTGCGTACCTTCCCAGCGTCTCCTTCCCGTCCACCGACCGGCCCACGCCGCTCGTCATCCTCGGTGTGCTATTCGGACTCGGCGTCCTCGCGGGGTTCTTGAGCGACGATGTGCAATCCGTCGTGGTACAGTCCTTCCTCGGAGTTGGATTCGGCATCTTGGTCGACTTTGTCATGATCGTATCCCCCGCCTTCCATCCGGGGATCATTTCCGAGGTCCCGTCGGAACTGCTCCTTGTCGCGATCAAGTTCGGCCTGCCGATCTGGCTACTCAGCTTCCTCGTCTGGATCGTCGCCGGACTCGTCGGCCTCTACCTGGTCGATCTGTTCCGGCGGCGCCTTCCTGCTTCGGAAGTCTTTCCCTCGTTGAGAGAAAACCTTTAGTCCGCGAGCGGATGGCCTCGCCGTGTTGATCGCGGTCACGGGAACACCGGGCACCGGCAAGAGCTCGATGTGTCGCGTCCTCGCGGACCGTGGCTACCTCGTCGTGGACCTCGACGAGATTGCGCGGCGGGAGGGACTGATCGTCGGGCGTGACGAGGCGCGCGAGACCGACGAAGTCGACGTCGACACGTTGCGGGAGCGGCTTCGGGTCCCCGCTAAGGTCGCGTTTCTCAAAGGACATTACAGCCACCGGATGGATGTCAATATCGCAATCGTCCTGCGTTGCAAGCCCTCGGTGTTGCGGGCCAGACTGGAGGCTCGCGGATGGTCTCCGGAGAAGGTGCGAGAGAATGTGGAGGCCGAAGCGATCGACGTCATCCTGCAAGAGGCGGTCGCGCGGCTCTCGTTCGTGTTCGAGATTGACACAACGACGGCGTCTCCTGCCGAGACGGTCCAAGCGGCGCTCGCGATTCTCCAAGGAAAGACGGACGGTCACCAACCGGGCAAAGTGAACTGGACCGATGAGGTGCTCTCGTGGTACTAGACCGATACCGAGCCCTCGCCGATTCGTTCTTGGTCCCGGTTGCCCGGCGCTTGATCCGCGTGAATCCGAACACCGTCTCCTGGATCGCATTCCTAGCCGCGGCCGGGGCCGGCGTCGCGTTCTTCCTCGGAGGCGGTTGGTTCCTGGGCATCGCGCTCCTGTTGATCCTGGTGAATTCGTACCTAGACGCCCTCGACGGAAAGATCGCGAAGCTCGCCGGGAAGGCGTCGGCCCGCGGCGACTTTCTGGACCACGTCCTTGATCGGTACTCGGATGTCCTGATGCTCGGCGGCGTCGCGTTCGACGCGGTATACTGTCACCTGTCGGTCGGAACGCTGGCCCTGCTTGGCGTCCTCCTGACGTCGTACATGGGGACGCAAGCCCAGGCGGTCGGCCAAGGCCGCGCGTACGGCGGAATCCTCGGCCGCGCCGACCGGCTCGTCCTTCTGTTCCTCGGAGGACTCATCCAGTTGATCATCGCTCCGTCCGGCGGCGTCACCTTCGGCGTGGGGGCGCTCACGTTCGGACCGCTCGAATGGTTCATGGTCCTCTTCGCCGTCCTCGGCCACGCGACGGCGGTACAGCGCGCCATGAAGGTGTGGCGGGCGTTCTCCGCTTAGGCGGCCGTGGACGCGCTCTCACCGCGAGGCCGCTGTTCGCGTCCCTTCACCCGGTAATAGGAGAGCGGATGTCTGATGGTCATGCAGACTCGGTCCGGGCCCGGGCAGATCCCGTACGACTTCATCGTTGCGCACTCTGGCGGCGTGTACTCGGTCGGGCTGGTCGTTCCCGTGATGTGCTCGATCTGGTACCGCGTGACGTCGGCCGCGAAGTCGGGTACGTCGCCGAATACTCGATAGATTTCCTCGTTACCCAAGCCGATGTGGTGCAAGAATGCGACGATCGCGAAGCGGCCCATGTGGGGCACGTTCTCGTGGTTCTGGATCTGGGCGAGCAGGTTGTACATGCACGGCGGGAAACGCGTGATGCTGACCTTCCCGATGTCCTCCGCCTTGAACGTCGCCTTCTTCGCTTCCAGAATGCCGCGGATCTCGGCCAGGTCCTTCCGGAACGCATTGATGATATCGTCGTTGACTGGGAGCGGAAGGCCTTCCTCGATGTGCCGCTGGATCGCGTTCCGCATGACCCGCAGGGCCTTCTCTCGTCGCAACGTCACGTAGCCCCGATCGACGCGTTGGTTGATCAGCTTCCACGGGGTATCGCGCATCGTGTTCGTGAAGCGAAGGAAGTCGGTGAAATGGAGTCGGAAGCCACCGTCCTCGCGACGGAGGTCCATCCCGAGCTGGTTCGCGGCATGGAGGACGAGGTCGTCCGATTCCGACTCGAGGCGGGCTTCCGCGGCGATCGCCTCGCGCAGGGCGAAGCGGCGGCTCAGGTACGTGTCCTCGAGGGCGGACACCAGGATCCGGGAGACGGGATAGGCCAGGAGCTGGGCG
>DATEGJ010000070.1:0-7448 GCA_035280105.1 Thermoplasmata archaeon | reverse complement strand
CGCGCGGACGCGTGACCCGGACGGAACAACTGATGATCGCGGTTGGTGATCCGGCGCCGGACCTCTCGTTGCCGGCGGACGATGGGCGTCTTGTGTCCCTGAAAGACCTCGGAGGCAAGAAGGTCGTCCTCTATTTCTATCCGAAGGACGACACGCCCGGTTGCACCAAGGAGGCGTGCAGTTTTCGCGACAACCTGAACCGCGTGACGACGAACGGGGCGATCATCCTCGGGGTGAGTCGCGACGATCAGAAGAGCCACGTGAAATTCAAGGAGAAGTACCACCTCAACTTCCCGCTCCTCAGCGATGTCGACGGCAAAGTCACGGAGGCGTACGGCGTCTGGAAGGAGAAGAACCTCTACGGACGGAAGTACTGGGGCATCGAGCGCACGACTTTCTTGATCGACGAGAACGGGAAGATCGCGAAGATCTGGCCCAAGGTGAAGGTCGAAGGCCACACGGACGAGATCCTCGCGGCGTTGGCCTGAGAGAAAGGTTCAAGCCGCTCGTTCGGTTCGGACGCGAGCGGAATGATTCCTCCCAACGCGGCGCCGCCGAAGACGATTGTCATCGCGTACGCGGGCGCCGAAGACAAGATTCGTAAACAGTACGTGTATCAGACCTATCTCACGCCGCAAGAACACGATCGAATCGCGTTGGTGCCCGGAAATCGACTCGTCGTCAAGTTCAAGGACGAGGTCGTCGGCGAGGGCCAGGCGATCCTCGTCGAAAAAACGATCCTCGAGTCTCTGTCGCCGTACGACGCGATGTCGGCGGGCTTCGAGAACGTCGACACACAGCGAAAGCATCTCTTGTCGACGGTCCTAGCCGGTGTCCGAAAACCGGAGAAGAGTGAATTCTGGAAGGTCCTCTTCCGCTGGCTGTGATCGCCGCGTCTCCTAACCTGCGAAAGCGCTTATGTGCGGTCGTGTGTTCTCTTGAGAAGTCAGCCTCATCCAGCATTTCTGAGGACGTGAGCCCATGAAACAAGTGAAGCCTGTGGTGATCAAGATCGGCGAGACAATCGTCCACCAAGACGCTATGCGAAAGGCCCTCGAGACAATCGGTGCGAGTAGCGGGGCCCAGGATCGGTTCCTTACGACCCGCGGAACGGACGGACAAGCCCTCATCGAATTCGCTGGGCGGATCTGCTACGAATCATACGAGCCAGGCTTGAACCCGAACGTGACCCGAATTCGGGAAGATCCGGCTGATTATTATAAGAACGTTATTATGAAAGGCGATGGGAGCATCCTCGAACACGGGTGGTGCAGCTTCGCGATCCTGAACGTGAGCCGCGTCTGCACCCATGAGATTGTTCGCCATCGCGTCGGAACGGCAATCAGCCAGGAATCGCTACGGTACGTTCGACCGCAGGAGATCAAGTTCTGGATTCCGGACGAGCTCTCGGCCGAAAGCCGTAAGGCCATGGAGGAGGCCCTGGAAGCATCGGAACAAGCGTACCGGGATCTCGAGAAGAAGGTGCCATGGGAGAAACTGTCGATGGACGCCAAGAAGCGGATTACTTCCGCCCTTCGGCGAATCCTTCCCGACGGCTTGGCGACGAACATGGTTTGGACCGCAAACCACCGCACACTCCGATGGACGATCGAAATGCGGACCGATCCCGCCGCGGAGGTCGAAATCCGAATGGTATTCGACCAGATCGCCGAGATTTGCATTCGAGACTACCCGTATTTGTATGGCGACTTCGTCGCGACGAGCCTGCCGGACGGAACGAAGTCCTTCCGACCCCAGTGGCGTTCGAAGGTTTGAGGTCGTCGCCGTCTAGAGCCGAGCGACGATCGTCTCGAGGATCGATGCGAAGTCTTCCTCGGAGACTTTCGGTGGCTCCCCGAGCATCGTGCGGATGGCGATGCTGCGACCGACGCACCAGGCTGCACCGTCGATCGCAGCACGAGACGCCATCGCCTGCTCCTGCTTCGACGAAGAGCCATCCCAGTCCGCCCCGAAGTCATGGACGGCGTTCAGCATTCGTTTGAACTGACCGGGGTTGACGATGAATCGCGAATTCAAGACATCCACGAGCTTGCTCGTGTATGTTTCAAAGTCGATCTTGCGGCCTTCCCACTCTTCGACGATCGAGAACGTCCGAGCCGCCGAACAGACCCCGATGCTCGTACTCTCGACGACCGACTGCGCACGGACCGTGGCTTCGCGGTACTTTCCTTTCCGGGCAAGCCCGACAGCGCTCGTCAGTCCAACCGTATCGTCGAGCAGTTCGAACAAGGAGCTCCCCTGATGCTCGCGATTCCACGGGGTCGCGAGTTTTTCCGCGTTCTTCCGCAAGCGGCCCCCGACGCGAAGGAACGCGTCCAGGTCGCGAGCTCCCTTGAGGAGGCTGGTCCGAAGCGCTGCTTCGTTGCCCTTCCACGTCGGGTCCCAGAGGTAGTCGTGCAACTGCCGGACATCTCGAAGAAGACGCTGCTCAAGCGATGCGAACGCAACAGCCATGGTCTCGCCGGTCCTCATCGACGACGCCGCCAAAAAAGCCTTCGGTCACGTCGCTCCGATCAGCTCCCGAACCTCGTATTGCGTGACCTCGGGAGGTTGCGTCGTCATCGACAGGAGGGCGAAGAAATCGCCGCCTCCGACGGGATCCGAGCGGAGACGGCCCTCGAGCCTTCGCAGGGAATCTTCGTCCTCGAACAGCGCCACCACGACGAACTCGGTCGCGGGATGCTGACCTTGCCCGAGCCATGCGTCGCGGCAACCCGGAGCGGATCGAATCGCCTTCGTGTGTCGGCGGAGGATCGACGTGCCTTCGGTCTCGCGTCCCTCCTTGAAACGGAACCGCGAAAATCGGAGGAACACGCCCGCGCGACGGCAACGGTTCTCAAAGACTTTGCGGGGACCGGCAAGTTTATGCCCGCCGGTCGTCGTCGCTCGGCCGACATGTTCAGCCGGAAGAACATTGGCGGGGAACCGCAGAAGTGCGAGAAGTGCGGGTCCGACAAGGTCTACTTCGTGCAACACTCGCACGGCAACTACCCGATCCTCGACTACGTCTGCCCGAAGTGCGACCTGGGCGGCGATCAGGGGGTTCCCGACTGGTACGTCAGCCCGACCGGCGAGGACCCTTCGTCCGAAGAGTAGGGCGTCGCAGGGACGGTCGATGAGCGAGATCGTCATCCGCGCGTTCCGAGTGAGCGGGTACGTCCCGGGCCCGTGCACGAAGTGCGGGAAAGAGGAACGCGGTCTCGTCATGTTTGAGGACTATGCCCTTGGATGGGAGTGTCTTGCGTGCGGGGAAATTGGCCACGCGGACCGCATCGAGTGGATCGAAGGGAAGGACCCGGTTCACTCGCTCGGCGATGAGGAGGAGTGAGTCACAACACGCCGCACGCGGGGCAGATTCCTCGGGCGTAGCATTGCTCGCACTTGCGATCCATCCGTAGGAATCGTTTCGTCCCGCGGCCCTTGCAGTACGGGCAGAAGCCGGTGTCGCCGCAGCGCGGACACGGACGCTCGATCTTGCGAATCGTAAACGGTACCTGCTTGTTCGAAGGATTGGCCTCGGCGAGAGCGTGCAAGATCTCGAGCGCTTGCGGCCGACCGTGTTCTCGGTCCTTTCGGAACAAGAGGCTCGCCTTCAGCATCAGCGCCTTCCAATGAGTCGGCTCGATCCGCAGGACATCATCGATCGCGCTGAGGGCTCTCTGAAAGGTCTCGTTGACCTCGGGGCTGTCCTCGAACTCGACGTCGTAGTCGATGTCGCGTCGGATGAGTTCGAGGCGACGCGCCTCGCGGGCGGCATCCGAGAGTCGGATCGCGGCCGCGAGATGCGTAACCGCATAGAGTTCGCGGACCTCCGGATTGTCAGGCGATTCCGCGTTTGCCTCCTCGGCAAGGTGGAGGGAGCGGTCGAACTCACCGGCTTTCAATGCTTCCTTGAGATCGTCGAGTTTCGTTGACGTCAACGCGATCAGCAGGTTCAATCCAGCGGTAGACTTAAGGGTGCCCTCTCTCCGGATCATGGTTCAAGGAAACCTTCATCCCGCCGTCTTCGTTCGGCCCGACGATGCGGGACGCCGATGCATTCGAGGAGACCGCGTTCCTCGGTCTGGCGCGGGGTTCGAAACGAGATCCGTATCGGCTATCGCTCTTCGGACATCACCTCGCCGAGGACGAGCGACCGCTGATTCTCCTGCCCGTACAAGGCGGGACCGTCATCGTGACGGACCGACGGCTTCTCGAGTTCCGCGCTCATCTCGAGGTGCATGGCGCTTGGAACGTCAAGGAATTCCAGGGATACACGATTCAGCGGTCGATTGACCGTACCGCGATTCAAGAGCTCGTCCATGCGATTCGACCTCTGATGGACGCCGCGGGCAACCGCCGCGTCGACGACGTACTCGTCGTCTCAACTGCAGCGGGGAACGAAGAATTCCTCATCTCGAAAGGCCCGCAGCCCTCGCTTCAAGACGACGATTTTCTCGCGATTCGTGACGCGCTCGTTCGGCATCACGCAAAATAGCCGCTCGATGAGTCGATTCGCCGGAGCAATTCTCGCGCCGGCTCGTATTCCGGACTGACCTCGAGCGCTTTCTGGAGGCACTTCCGGGCTTTTTCGCGCATCCCTTTCTGCAGGTACACTCGCGCCAGGTTCGTGTGGGCGTAGAAGTAGCAGCAATATCGGGACGCGGCAATCGCCCTTTCGAGCCACGGGATCGCCTCGTCGAGGCGTCCGAGTTCGATCAAGTAGGCCCCGATGTCATTGTACGGATTCCCGAAATTCCGGTCGGCTTCGATCGCGCGCTTGCACTCCTCGATGGCCTCGTCGTAGCGGCCCATGAAGCTGAGCGTCCAACCGAGGAACGTGTGCCCTTCCGCCGACGGCGCTAGCACGATCGATCGTTCGTAGGCGTCGGCGGCCCGCTCGAGTTCGCCGGCGCTCTGCAGGATGTACGCCGCATGGAACGCACGCCGCGCCGCGTCCTTGCGGGGATCCTTCTTCGGGTCGAAGGCATCGGGGCCGAGCGGCCCTCCGGCGAATGTGTCGTCCATGACGTCGCGGAAGTGTTGGTCGTAATGCCCGGTGACGCGGCCTTCCCAGGCATGCACGAGGAGGTCCTCGACGGCGAAGAGCCGACCGAAGTCGACCCGCGCCACTTCGTCTGCATTTCGCGGCCCCGCGATGACGCCGGAGGGAGCCTCATTGAAGGTCATCTGCATCGTCTCGCCCGCGCTCCGAACGATCTTGACGAACGCGAGGTCGTGCACGCCGCGACCTCGCGCGATGAGCGATCCCGGATCCGCGAGGAGCGTCACGAGCCGCTTCGGGGGCGTCGCATCCATGACGAGGATCCGATCAAAGCGCTCGTCGGGCGCGGAGGGGAGCAGGCGGACCTCTCCGAACCCCGCAGACCGCAGGCGTTCGACCGTCCGTGTTCGGCGTTCCTCATCCGATTCGATTGCGACGAGGTGGTCCGCCCCGACGATCTCGGCAAGCAAGGCAACCGAATATCCTCCCCGGCATCCGGCGACGAGGACCCGCTGATCCCGCGTCGCCTCGAGCAAATCGAGCGCGGCGATCAGGCACCGCGCGGACGGCATCGTCGGCGTATCGGGCGACGTCCGGATCGGCAGGGGCATGTCGGCGTACGCGAGGGAGCGGAGGAGATCGGGTAGGAACGCCTCTTGGTTCACGCGAAGAAAGGAACGCTCGAGCTCCGGACTGCGCAGAAGGCCGAGCCGCTTCAGCTCCGCGAGGAGGTCCTTCCGGGCCCACATTCGCGCGCGCTCCATGGAGTGCTAAGCGAGGGGTTGGCTAAAAGCTTTCATCCCATGGGCTAGAGGCCGAAGTCCTTCGCGTACAACGCGCGGGCTTTGCGGACCTCGTCGGAGGAGAGCGGAGGGACCTCCCGCGAATTCTCCTCGACTTGTACCGCGGTCTTCGCGCCGGGGATCGTGACCGAGACCTCCGGGAAGGCGAGGACGAATCGGAGGGCGGCTTGGGCCATCGTCCGTCCGGGGTTCGCGAGGAACGCGAGGTTCTGCGCGGCCATCGTTCGCCCCGCAATCAGTCCGGGCGGCCAATGATGACGAATATCGCCTGGCGGGAACTGGGAATCTGGATGAATCTTCCCTGTGAGGAACCCGTTGCCGAGCGGTTCCCGCGCGATGATCCCTACGTTCGCCTTCCGCGCAGCGGCGAACAGTTCGTCGATCCATTCTTGGCGGAAGAGGCTGAACGGGATCTGAAGGACGTCCGGCCGTCCCGATTCGATGCACAGGATGCCTTCCGACGGATCGTGGATGGAGACCCCGTAGTGGCGAATTTTCTGCTCGTTTTTCAGGGAGTCGAAGACTTCGTAGGTCGCGGGATCTCCCATCATCTCAGGCGGCGGGTTGTGGAGTTGGTAGAGGTCCACGTATTCGGTGCGAAGTCGGTCGAGGGACCACTCGAGAGCGAACGCGATGTACGCGGGATCGAAGTTCATGCGGACGCCGCCGTGGTAGAAGTCGCCCCCGACCTTCGTCGCCAGGAAGAGGTTCGACCGACGGCCCTCCAGCGCGGTCCCGAGGAGTTCCTCGCTGTGGCCCCAACCGTACACGTCGGCGGTGTCGAAGAAGGTCACGCCGAGGTCCGCGGCGCGGCGGATTGCTGCGATCGATTCGGCATCGTTTGTGGGTCCGTACGAGTTTCCGTGTCCATTCCCTCCAACCGCCCACGCCCCGAACCCGATTTCGGAGACCGAGATCCCCGTTCGACCTAATGTCCGCGTCTTCATCGCAGGTGCGAATTGACCCGCTTCTAAGAAACTTGCGGGTGGCGGCGCTGCGCGTTTTGCGGCTGCCTGCTTAGCCTCCAGTCAGGCACGAACTAGAACGAAATCGGGAGTGAGAACCGAGGAGAAGTCTTCAAATCCTCGCTCACGAGCAGCGGAAGGCTCAGGAGGCGCGTCCTCACATGCACGCCAAAGCGCTCGCGATCGTGTTCCTGCTCCTCGCGACCGGCATCGCCGTCATCGTGACGGCACCGCCGGCCCAAGGTGCGACGCGGATTAATGGTCAACTCGTCGAAGAGTCAGGACCGACCAGCGCGCTCGGTGGCGGGGACCATGTCTTCGTGCGCTTTGGGACCGACGCGGCATTCGGCGTGGTGTACGGCACCACGGCGAATCCGAACAACATTTACCTCGTTGCCATCAAAGCCCGGTACCTCGGCGTCGCCCAGGTCGTGGACCAAAGCGGGCGTTCGGTCGCCGAGAACCGTTCGATCAAGATCTACACCTTGTACGCGGTGAAGCTCGATTCCCTCGTGGAGTTCCGCGATCTCAACGGGAACAGCATCGCCGACTATGCCCGCGCCTATAACGCGACGACCCACCGGTTCAGCAACTACATCAACCGGGGCGACACGTTATACAAGAAGGTCGACCTCAACACGAATTGGACGGCCAGTCCGGTCCTGCGGACGAACG
>DATEGJ010000069.1:0-2039 GCA_035280105.1 Thermoplasmata archaeon | reverse complement strand
TCTGCGGTTCAGCGAGGTCCTTCGTCTCGCGGTCGATCAGCTGGATCATGCGGAGCTTCGACTTGCTGTAGAAGATCGGACCGCCGTAGCCGTCGTGGGTCTCCGGCCGCGGCACGACGACGTCGCTGATGGACGACCCGGCGAGCTGGTCCGCGATGTCGCTCGCCTCGTTGACCACGTCCTCGACGAGGCAGTAAAAATCGAACTTGGCGCCTTCCACGATGACCGGGTACGCGATCCGCAATTCCTCCGGATTGTGCAACTGGAGCTTCGCGACGAGTCCGTCGATGACCGACGCCGCGACGATCTCTCCGATCTTCATCGGAGGTCCCTCGCGACCTTGTCGAGGTACTCGTGGAATGCGCTGCGCCGGCGCCCCTCGACTTCCGTGAGCCCATCGAGGATCGTCCGCACGTCGAGCCCCATCCGGAGGGCGGCCTTCAGGACCGCCTCCTGGTAGATTGGCCTCAGGTGGCGCACGGTCGCGGCCATCCGGTGCGCTTCGATGAGCGGAAGCGGGTAGCCGACCGACAGGAGGCTCTTCGAGTACGGCGCGAGCTGACCGAAGACGAAGTTCGGGTCGTCGCGGAACGTCCCCACGTCCACGCGGAACCACTTCCGGGCTTGGGGATGTAGGCGCGCGTAATAGATGTCGCCATACAGGAGGCCTTCCTTCGCCGCCTCGGAGGCTTTCGGCGCGCGGGCGTAGGCGAGCGCGTCATGCGGCAGGCGAGGCTGGCACCGGGCCATCAGGTCCTCGTCCGTCAAGACATGTCCAAAAGAGTGGAGCTGGCTATCCTTCGAGATCCCGACGAGGACATGCCCTCGCTTCTCGCACAACGCGACAAGCCGTTCCATGAAGGCGAATTGCTTCGGGAATTCGGACAGGGTCCCATCCATCGCGACGATGGCGCTGTCGACCTCGTCCGCGAAGTTGATCGCGAGTTGTCCCTCGATGAGCCGGCGGTATTCGTTCACCATGTCCCGCGGCTGTTCTTGCGCGTCCTTCGTGAAGTCGAAGAGGGAGCGGTGGAGATCGTCCTGCTTCGCGACGAAGTCCTCGAAGGTCGAGACGCCCACCATGCGTTGCACGAGCCGCCAATCGTTCCTCTTGAACGCCCGCCCGTCGAATCGATACCGCAACAAGCCGACGGAGATGAGGGCGAGCCACCAACTTGACAGGTTCAGGAGGAAGGAGTAGGAGCCGTCGACCGCGATCATGTCTCGCGACGCATCCGCCCCACGGAAGGTGCGGAACTCCGGGACGTCCTCCGGCGGGAGGGGCACGTCGCGGTGGTGCTGCACGAGGAGCTCGAGCTCCCGCTTCATGTCGTCGACGTAACTCATGCGAGGACTTCCACCCGCGACTCCTGGCTCGGGGTCATCGTCACGCGGATCCGGCCGGGGAACTTGTCGGCCACTTCCGCGAGGTGGGTGATGAGGATGACCTTGTCGAAGAACTCGCCCATCCGGAAGAGCTTGAGGACAAAGAGTTCCCGCGAAACCTCCGTGTCGAGCGAGCCGAGGTCCCCTTCGTCGATGAACAGCGTTTTCATCCGCCCGAACGTGCGACCGGCCTGCGGCATCGAGGCGAGCTCCTTGGCGATGGCGAATCGGAGTGCCGCGTTGATCTGCGTCTTTTCGCCGCCGCTGAACTCTCCGACGTCGTGCCATCGCGTGTCGACGCCTTGGACGAGGATGCGAATCCCGTGACCGCGACCCTCCTCGTACGTCTCGAGTTTGATCCGGTTGAATCGTCCATCCGTGAGTTCCGCGAGGTTCTTCGATGCCTCGATCTCGAGTTCCGGAAGCAGCTGATCGATCGCGTACATGACGACGCCCCGCTTGTGGAACACCCGGGTCACCAAGAGTTCGAGAATCTCGAGTCGCGAGCGAATCTCTACGCGCTCCCGCTCCGCCTGCACGAGCTTTGCGGCATCGGCTTCGAGACGCGCGATTTGGGCTTGCAGGCCCGTCGCCTGTCCTTCCGCCGTGTGTAGCCCCTTGCGTTCCGTATCGAGAGCATGTCGGCGGGTCTC
>DATEGJ010000068.1:0-5237 GCA_035280105.1 Thermoplasmata archaeon | reverse complement strand
GGTCCGGCAGAGATCCCGGCGGTGCGCGCGCACAGCAAGGAGGTCGTCACCCTACGCGTCAAGATGACCGCGTCCGGCAGCGTGCCCCTCGCAATCCAGATCATCTCCCACCGGGTCTTCGACAACAAAGAGTACGTCCAGGAGCTGATCGCGCAGGTCGACGTCTCTGAGGTCGGGCAGGAGAAGGCGAAGCGCCTCACCGCGGAGCTCGAAAGCCGCTGCCCGATCTGCAAGGGCCTCATCAAGGCGGGCTTCCAGGTGACCCGATGCGGCTGCGGCCGCGACTTCCACGAGTTGTGCGCGAACCGAATCGGCCGGTGCCCCGTCTGCTTCCGATCGCTTCAACACGCCGCGGTCTGATCACACGAGTCGACCCGCGACCTTTTGGACGGCCTCAAGAAGCTGGCCCGTCGCCATCCATTCCAGGATTTGGTTCGCGTCCGGCGCGAGCGAGCGGTCGTTGTCTAGGGGCCGGACCCCGGAGCGGACGAACTCGTAGGCGGCCCATGGACCCACGCCGGGTCGCAGCGGTTTCAGGAACTCCAAGCCTTGGGCGGCGGTGAGGACTTCCAGCGCCACGACGTGGGCGGCGTTCTCGAGTGACTGGCGAGCCTTCAGCGCGGCCGCCATCCCCATCGGGACGAAGTCCTCCTGGTTCGCCGACGTCGGAATGGAGTCCGCGGACGCCGGGTGGGCGAGGACCTTGTTGTCGCTCGCGTAGCCCGCCGCCACGTACTGTGCGATCATCATGCCGGAATTCAATCCGCTCTTGCGGGTCAGAAACGGCGGCAACTCGCTCAGTCGCGTGTCGACCAGGCGGGCGATCCGCCGTTCCGAGAATCCGGCAAGGACCGCCAGGCCGAGGGCGACGTGATCGAGCGCCATCGCGAGCGCCTGCGAATGGAAGTTTCCGCCGCTGACGCTCGTTCCCTCGGGAAAAATGAGCGGATTGTCGGTGGCCGCGTTCATCTCGATCCGCAAGGAGGCCGCTGCGTTTTCTAGGGTGGAGCGAACCGCGCCGAGGACCTGAGGGATGCACCGCAGGGTGTACGGGTCTTGCACCTTGTGCGGTCCTTTGTGGGACGGAATAATCTCACTTCGTCGAAGGAGGCGTCGAAGATTCGCTGCGACCTCCCGGGCACCGGGTTGCGGTTTCAGCCCGACCAGGCGGTCGTCGAAGGGCTTCGGGGAGCCACGGAGGGCCTCGAAGGATATCGAGGCGGCGACTTGAGCGTCTTTTGCCAACCGAAGGCCGTCGTGTACGACGAGGGCGCCGACCGCCGCCATGACCGACGTTCCGTTGATGATCGCGAGGCCCTCCTTGGACTGCAGGGTCAATGGGGCAAGCTTTGCCTTGGCCAGGGCCTTCGCGCCGGGGAAGATCCGTCCGCCGACCTCTGCTTCGCCTTCGCCGACCAGCACGAGGCCCAGGTGGGCCAACGGAGCGAGGTCGCCACTCGCGCCGAGGGAACCATGGGACGGGATCACCGGATGAACACCACGGTTGAGGAAATCCAAGAGGCGCGTGACGAGGGTCCTTCGAACGCCTGAGTATCCCATCGCGAGTGTGTTCGCCCGGAGCAGGATCGCTGCGCGGACCTCATCCCGCCGAAGAGGCGGGCCTTGTCCGATCGCGTGGCTTCGCAAGAGGTTGAGTTGAAGCGCCCGCACGTCGGCGTCGGAGATTTCAACGTTCGCGAGTTCCCCGAACCCGGTCTTGATGCCATACGCGAGGGTGCCTTTCGCGAGGACCTTCTCGAGGGCGTAGCGGCTCGCATCGATGCGCCTCGCGGCGGCCGAAGCGAGTCGAACAACCTCTCCCTGGCGGGCCACTGCGACGACGTCGTTGAGATCGAGGGATCGTCCGTCAACCGAACGCATGCGACCGCCGCGGCATCCCGGTTCCGCGATATAGCTTTCGTGCGGTGTCCAAAGACGTTAAGCACCGCCGGAGCTTCCGGAGCGAGTCGCCATGCAAATCGTCTTCCTCGGGACATCAGGCTCGTGGCCGACGCCGAACCGGAACGTCAGCGCGGTCGCGATCAAGCGCGGGCCCGAGGTCATCCTCTTCGATTGTGGCGAAGGGACGCAGCGGCAGTTCATGCAAAGCAAGTTGAGCTTCATGCAAACGTCGCGCGTCTTCATCTCCCACTTTCATGGGGACCACTTCCTCGGATTGCCCGGCATGGTGCAGAGCATGTCGATGAATGGCCGCGAAGTGCCGCTTGAGGTATACGGACCTCGGGGGATCGAACGCCTCGTCGCCGACCTCCTGTCCCTCGGATACTTCACCCCAGGCTTCGCCGTCAAGGCGAAGGAATTGCCCCCAGGCTCTGCGGTCGATGGCGGCGAATATGTCGTTCGCGCGTACGAAGCAGTGCACACGGTCCCATGCCAGAGTTACGTCCTCGAGGAGAAACCGCGGCCGGGTCGCTTCAGCCTAGAACGTGCGGCAGCGCTCGGAATCCCTAGCGGACCCCTATTCAGCCAACTCCAGGAAGGCGACTCGATCACCGTCGGCGGCCGGACGATCCGGCCCGAAGACGTTCTCGGACCTCCGAGGCGGGGCCGGAAGATCGTGTACACCGGGGACACGATGCCACACGAAACGCTCATCGACATGGCTTACCACGCCGACATACTGATTCACGATGCGACCTCAGACGCCGCCCTCGAAGAGAAAGCGAACCGCTACGGTCACTCGTCGTCGCGACAGGCCGCGGAGGTGGCAAAGAAAGCGGGCGTTGGACTGCTTGTGCTGACGCACCTGAGTCCGCGGTATGAGGACCCCGCGCCAATCCTCGAGGATGCGCGGAAAGTCTTCGAAAACGTCCGTGTGGCGGAGGACTTCTTGGAGATCGAGGTTCCGTATGCGGACTAGGCCCGAAGTCTGAGTTTCCCACTAAAGCAGTTTCATCAGGTCCGATTTCGTCACGATGCCGGTTACCTCGCCCTTCGAGGTAACTAGGACCGCGTCGTAGTGGCGCAGCAACCCGGCCGCCAGCTCGACCGGCGCTTTCCCATCGATCTGTGGGAACGCGGGCTCCATGACCTCCTCGACGCGAATCCGGGCGAGGTCCTTCGGATCCCGGCCGCTCAGAATCAGGTTGTTGATCACCTTGTCCGAAATCGAGCCGACGGGATGGCCGTTGTGCATCACCGGCATCTGTGAGAACTTCCAGCGGCGCATCTCGTTGACCGCGGCCTCGAGGGGGATTTTCGCCTCGACGTACTGGACCTTCCTCGTCTGAATCTGATCGACGAGGGCTTTCTTCTCCTGCCGCTTCAACTCCGTCTGAAGGGAGTTCACGATTCTCCGGACGATGTCGTACGACGGGTTCATCTGCCGCTTCTCGATCTTGACAATGGTCGATTGACTGACGCTCGCGAGTCGTGCGAGCGCGGTCTGGGTCAGGCTCAGCGCCTTTCGAAGACGCGGGATTTCCTCGATGTCCGGCATCATCGACTACGGCTCAGACCCCCGCCGTACATATTCCTTTCGGAATTTTCCGGTCACATGGATATTACTATCGGGACCGACTGCGAGCGACCACGTGAATCATGACGGTCCGATCTGACTTCCGCGGGCTTCCCAGCGACAAAAGCCATATATGGTCCTCCGCATCCACAACGCAACAACGCCGGGGGCCTTCCGTGGCACGGAATATCTTTGTTGAGGAACTCATCCACACGCCGATCGAACAGCAGGGCGAAGAGATTGTCGAGCGCAAGGGAGTCGGCCACCCGGACAGCATCGCGGACGGGCTCGCGGAGACGGTCTCGTGCGCCTTGTGCCGCATGTACCTCGAGAAGTTCGGGCGTATCTTGCATCACAACACGGATCAGGTCGAAGTCGTCGGCGGGCAGAGCGCCCCGAAGTTCGGTGGCGGGGTCTTCCTTGAGCCTGCATACATCCTCCTCGTGGGCCGAGCGACGACGCTCGTGAATGGAGAGCGGTTGCCGTACCGGACGGTCGCCATCCAAGCGGCTCACAACTACCTCAAGAAGACGTGCACGAACCTGAACGTCGACGCCGACGTGACGCTCGATTGCAAGATTGGACAAGGCTCCGTCGATCTCCGCGGATTGTACGACACGCAGAAGCAACTGGCGAACGATACCTCGTTCGGCGTCGGCTTCGCGCCATTTTCGGAGACGGAGACGCTCACCTACGAAACGGAGCGGCTCATTAACGGTCCGCTGAAGCGGGACCTGAAGGAGGTCGGCCAAGACATCAAGGTCATGGGCGTCCGCCATGGAGACTCGATCCGGCTCACGATCGCCGCGGCGTTCGTCGACAAATTCGTCCCGGACAAGGATCACTACCAAAACGTCGTCGGGGAACTCGGGGAGCGGGTCCTGGACAACGCGGTCAAATTCACGGATCGAAAGGTGAAAGTCGACATCAACACGGGCGACAACTACGACGCGGGAATCTTTTACCTCACAGTGACGGGGCTCTCGTGGGAGAACGGCGACGACGGGAGCGTCGGCCGGGGGAACCGGGTCAGCGGGCTCATCACGCCGTACCGACCGATGTCGATGGAAGCCGCCGCCGGAAAGAATCCCGTGACCCACGTCGGGAAGCTCTACAACCTCCTCTCGTTCGAGCTCGCCGATAAACTGGTCCGGGAGAACCAAGGGAAGATCAAGGAAGTCTGGGTCCGAATCGTGTCGCAGATCGGGAAGCCGATCGACGAACCGCAGGCCGCGACGGCGCAGATCATCCCGGAAAAAGGCACGCGCATCGGCGCAATCCAGAAGGACGCGGAGTCCGTCCTCAACGAGGGGCTCGAGAAAATCTACGACCTGACGGACCGGATCGTCGCGGAGAAAGTCCGCACGTTCTAAGACTTCCTTCTGCGGTGCGAGGCCGCGGCCGAATCTATTTATCTCGACCCCCGCATCCCATCGGCATGGGGACCGCGAACGAGGACATCGCCTTCCTCAACGACCAGGTCGACCGTCATCACGCGTGGTTCGCCAAGTGCCTTCCCATGATTGCGTCGGAGAACATCATCAGCCCGATGGCCCGCGAAATGCTCCTCTCCGATTTCGGGGATCGGTACGCGGAAGGCCTCCCGCACCAGCGGTACTATCAGGGCAACCTCTACGTCGATGAGGTCGAGGACCGCGTCGTCGCCCTTGCGAAGAAGGTGTTCCGCGTCCGTCACGCGGATCCCCGCTTGATCAGCGGCACCGTCGCGAACATGGCGGTGTACTTCGCCCTCCTCGAG
>DATEGJ010000067.1:0-3007 GCA_035280105.1 Thermoplasmata archaeon | reverse complement strand
CGACAGGGACCCTCGGCGTCTATCAATTCCTCGGCAACACGCTCGCGCCGCTCCCACCGGGCGTGTATCCATCCGGGATCCACTACTGGCTCGGGACTGACAACATTGGCCAAGATATCCTGACATGGACCATCTATGGGGCGCGGATCGCACTCCTCGTCGGGGTCCTCGCGGCCCTCTCCTCGGTCCTTGTTGGAACGCTCGTCGGGCTAGTCGCCGGGTTCTATGGCAAACTCGTCGACACGCTCCTCATGCGAACGGCTGACATCGTCCTCGTCCTCCCGAGCCTTCCGATCGTCATCATCCTCACGACCGTCCTCGGTCAAAACGTCCTCTGGATCGTCGTCGTCATCGCGATTCTCGCATGGCCCGGGATCGCGCGGGTGATCCGAGCGCAGACCCTCTCTCTTCGGGAGCGGCCGTTCGTCGACGCCGCGCGAATCAGCGGAGCTTCGAACCTCCGGATCATGTTCTTCCATATCGCTCCGAACATCCTGCCCTTCACCTTCCTCTACATGACCCTCCTCGTTGCCGGCGCCATCCTGACGGAGGCGGCGCTGAGCTTCATCGGCCTCGGCGACGCGAAAGCGATCTCGTGGGGGCAGATGCTGAACACGCTGTCAAGTTCCGGGAGCACGACGACGGCGTGGTGGTGGCTCCTGCCGCCCGGGCTCGCGATCACGATCCTCTCGATGGGCTTCTACTTCGTGGGACGGGCGGTCGACGAGATCGTGAATCCGCGGCTCCGAGAGCGGTGATCCTGTGCCCCTTCTGGAGGTGAAGGACCTCATTGTGCACTATCGCGTCAAGCAAGGCTGGGTTCATGCCGTGGACGGCGTCTCGACCCGGCTCGAACGCGGGGAGACCCTCGGCCTCGTGGGCGAGAGCGCGTGCGGCAAGACGACGCTCGGCTACTCGATCTCCCAGCTCCTTCCGCGGAACGCTTTCATCCGCCACGGTCACGTATACTTCCGGGAACCCGACGAGGTCCGCGCCTACCGCGAGTACTACGAGAACGCCGCCGGGGACCGAGCCCGATCCCGTGCGATGAAGGCGGAGGAACTTGGGGCCGTCGATCGCGCCAAGGTGGCGGCCGAGATGCTTGAAAAAGAGCGCGATCGCCTCAAGGGCAAATTGAAAGAGCTCGAGAGCCAACCGGGTCCCGGCGCGGATCAGAAGCGGCAGGAACTGACCGGCCGGATCGCGGCCCTCGGGGACGAGTACGATCTTGTAACGCTGTCGCGGGGCTCCGACGGCCTGATCAAGGAATACGCCCCGGCGATCCGCGCGATCCGCTGGAAAGACATCTCGATGATTTTTCAGGGAGCGATGAACGCCTTCAACCCCGTCTATACGGTCGGGACGCAGATCATCGAGGCGATCGAGCAGCACTATGACATCGACGACGAGGAGGCGGAGCGCCGCGTCGCTGAGCTCTTCAAGCTCGTGGGCGTCGCCCCGGACCGGATCAACGACTATCCCCACGAATACTCGGGTGGGATGCGTCAGCGTGCCATGATCGCGATGGCCCTCGCCCTGAATCCGAGCCTCGTGATCGCGGACGAACCGACGACCGCGCTGGACGTCATCACGCAGCACCGCATCCTCGATCAGATCCGGGACATCCAGAAACAGCTCTCGATGTCGATGGTCATTATCACCCACGACGTCTCCGTCGTCGCGAAAGTGGCGAATCGGATCAACGTCATGTACGCAGGACGGATGATGGAACAAGGGACCACGCGGCAGATTTTCCGGGAGACCGCGCACCCGTACACGGCCGGGCTCCTCGCGAGCTTCCCTGCTGTCACGGGGCCGAAGAAGCGCCTGGCGAGCATCCCGGGAAATCCGCCGAGCCTCGTCAACCCGCCAACCGGATGCCGCTTCCACCCGCGATGCCCGTACGCAAAGGAGATCTGCAAGGTCGCGGAGCCCGCCGCGATCGACCTGGGCAACGGGCACATCAGCTACTGCCACTTCGCCGAGGAGCTGAAAGGAGGGCTCCAGTGGGCGGCGTGAGTGCGGTCCCGCCCGAGGCGCCCGTCGAGGACGGGAAGGTCCTCAGCGTCGAGCACCTGGTGAAGCACTTCGAACTCAAGAAAGGCTACTTCTCGTTCCGCAAGTCCGCGGCGGTCGTGCATGCGGTCGAGGATGTGACCTTCAGCCTCGGCAAAGGGGAGATCCTCGGTCTCGTCGGCGAAAGCGGCTGTGGGAAGACGACGACCGGACGACTTGTGACGCGCCTCGAGACGCCGACAGCGGGCCGGATCGTTTTCATGGGTCGGGACATCGCCGGCCTCGAGGAATGGGAACTCAAGGCGTTTCGCAAGAACATCCAGATGATTTTCCAGGATCCGTACGAGTCCCTCAATCCTCGCTTCACGGTCCTCAAGGCGGTGTCCGAGCCCCTCGTCGTCCAAGGCCTCGTCCCCGATTTCGACGAACGGCGGGAACGCGTCATCCATGCGCTCGATGATGCCGGCCTCCGGCCCGCGGAAGACATCATCGAACGATTTCCGCATGAGCTCAGCGGGGGTCAGCGGCAACGCGTGGCAATCGCCCGGGCCCTGGCCGTGGAACCGAAGTGTATCGTGGCGGACGAGCCGGTCTCGATGCTCGATGTGTCCATTCGCGCGGGCGTCATGAACCTCATGCTCGACTTGCGCGACAAGTATCAGATTCCATACATTTTCATTACGCATGACATCGCGGTCGCGCGGTACATGGCGGACCGGATCGGCGTCATGTACCTGGGGAAGCTCGTCGAGGAAGGCGACACGGACAAGGTGATCTACAATCCGACGCACCCGTACACCCGCGCTCTGATCGCTGCGGTCCCGGTACCCGAGCCGGATTTCGAATACAAGCCGGTGCCGATCACGGGGGAGCTCCCGAGCCCGATCAACCCCCCATCCGGTTGCCGCTTCCGAACCCGGTGCATCTATGCGACGGAGCTCTGCGCGGTGAAGGAGCCGCCGTACGTGGAAGTCGAACCGGGACATCGGGT
>DATEGJ010000066.1:0-7613 GCA_035280105.1 Thermoplasmata archaeon | reverse complement strand
TCGGCCGGGTTCAGCCCCTCGTGATACTCCCCGAACTCGGGTCGATTCTCGCACTGGTTCTGGTCTTCCTTGTCTTCGGAGCTATTGAGTCCGCTCTTGCTGAGGGAAGCTCTCTCACGGCGGCGGCTGTCAACACGGTCGTGCTTCGTTTGGTTGTTTTCTGCGGTGCGACGTTGGCGATCCCTTTCTCGATGTCGCTCTCGAATCGGGTGGAGACGCTCGCCGGACGCGGTTTCCTCCGGGCCCTCACAATGGCCGAGAGCGGTTTCATTTTCACGATTGTGCCGTTCTTCTGGGTGTTGCTGGCGATCTCCGCGTTGCGGGGCTAACCAAATCGAAAAATACCCGCACATCGCTCAAAGCTGTCCGCGCGGGGCTAGTCTAATGGTAGGACAGAAGCTTCCCACGATCTCTGACGAGCGCGAGCTTGGAAAACTTGTCGAGCTCGGAACGAGCTTCTAACGCGGGTTCGATTCCCGCGCCCCGCAAAGACCCTTATTTCGGCCGAATTTCCAGGTCCACGGCCCAGGAAGTCCGACAGCCAGGGCAGTGTACCTCGCGCTTCATCGCATCGCCTTCGTCGGCCATCTTGAACGTGAAGAACAAGGGGTTGTTGCACTTCGCGCAATTGAAGTTGAGCCCGCCGACCGTCATCGTTGTCCTGCGATGCCTGGGGCCGACTTAAGGTTGCGCTCACGACGGAGTCCGAGGGTCCGCGACAATGGTGGCTCGGGCTCTCGGTTTGATCCGCGAGGAATCTTGGCGGCAAGTTTATGAAAGCTACCCGCCTGCCCGCTTTGCCCATGATTGTCGAGAAGGTTGTCGCGCCTCCGCTCGACAATAACGCATACGTCGCGATCGACGAACTGAGCAAACAGGCGGTGGTCGTGGACCCCGCCCTGGCGGGCCAGGAACTTCTCGCGCGAGCGCAGAAGGCGGGAGCGAAGATTGTCTACGTGTTGAACACGCATGGGCATGTCGATCCGACGGCCGATGACAGCGCGATTCGGACCTCAACGGGTGCGAAAATTGCGATCTTCGAACTGGATGCGCCTAGGCTCGAGAAGAATGCGCGGGAGACGCACTGGTTTCTTCCTGCGCCGCCGCCTCCCGTGAAGGCCGACATCCTGTTGAAAGAAGGCTCGGAGCTCAAGCTCGGTGACGCGGTCGTCCGGACGCTCCACACGCCCGGGCACACCGAAGGGAGCGCCTGTTTCTACGTCGAGTCGGCCGGGATGCTATTCACCGGCGACACGTTGTACGCCGGCTCGTGCGGTCGGACCGACGTGTTCGGCGGCAGCCCTGCCAAGATGGTCTTCAGCCTCCGGCGGCTGGCGGAACTTCCCTCGGACACCCAAGTCTATCCCGGCCACGGTCCCGAGACCACGATCGGGGATGAGACCTGGATTAGCGACGTGGCCTACCCGGTCATCTGATCATCGACGGCCCGTCGCCGCCCGCCAACTCCGAGACGATGGCGCGGGCTTGACGAACCGGATCGGTGCAGGCCTGCGTCCGATGCCGAGGCCGAGCCGCCGATACACGAGTTTCATGCTGAAGACGACGAGTAGGAAGTATCCGTACAGGATGATGAGCGTTGCTGGCCAGTAATATTGCCAGAGGATGGCGACCAGGCCGACCACACCGAGTGCGCCGATTACGATGCGCAGGACAAACGCTTCGATGGTGGATCGGCTGAAGGGTCCGGCCTGGACCCCGTAGTTGGTGTGCTGCACCGGGTCTCGGAACGTGTGGCGTGCGGACGCCCATACCGCACCGACGACCGCGGGCGTCAGGATCGACATCGCGAAGTGAGCGGCCCCGGTCGTGACAGTCAGGTCGATGATC
Organism: Thermoplasmata archaeon; assembly: GCA_035280105.1. Taxonomy (GTDB): domain Archaea; phylum Thermoplasmatota; class Thermoplasmata; order RBG-16-68-12; family RBG-16-68-12; genus RBG-16-68-12. The sequence goes on along the minus strand of DATEGJ010000066.1, from coordinate 5,765 downwards.
CACGCCGCGTACAGGATGAGGGCAGCCTGGAAGAGTCGCTTGCGTCGATAGATCGGAAGGAAGTTGGGCATGATGACCGTTTTCAGCGTCCGCTTAACAAGTTCCGCTCCGAAGGTGATGGACTTCGGAAGCCGCTTCGAGAAAAACGCCGCGATCCGGTCCGATCGCGTCATCAGGATCGGGGCGAGGGAGCTCATGACGATGCACAGGATCCCTGCAAACGGTGTGAGGAATCGAGCCGCATAGTCATTGGGAAGTTGCGGGTTTGCCTGGATTGAGCGTGCGCCCACGGTCGCGTAGAGGATCGCCTCCTCATTCCGGGCGACCATGCTCGAACCGATTGCCGTGGATGCGCGGCCGGAGAAACCGATGAAGTACGCCAACGTGGCGGTCAGAAGGAGGTCATTCAACAGGATGAGCGGGACCGCAAGAAGCAACATGGGAAGGACGGATCCGAACGCGGCCGGATCGATCAGCATTCCGAAGGTCAGGAAGAAGATCGCGACGAAGGCATCGCGGAGCGACTCCATCTTGATCTTCAAGCGGCCCGCTGTCCGAGTGTCGGCGAACACCATTCCCATGAAGAACGCGCCGACGATGGCGGGGATTCGAAACGCCTCGGCGAGGGCGGCCGCCAGCAGCACGGTCCCGAGGGCGAACAAGACGAACAGCTCCTCGTTCTTGATCCGCTCGAAGACGGCCGCCGTCCGCGGCACGACGACCGCGGCAAGGAACGCGAAAAATCCGATGAAGACGCCGACACCGAGGAAGAGTCCGGGCACATCCGTCGGCGTGGATGAAGGCACGATCATCCCGTTCACGAGCGTCAAGAGGAACATCGCGAGGAACGACTCGAGGATGACCATCCCAAGGAGAAACTCCGTCTCCTTGTTCCCCAGCCGCTTCAGGTCGATCAGCGACTTCGCAGCGATTGCGGAACTGGACATGCTGATCACGCCCGCGAGAAAGATCGTGTCGATTACGGGCCAACCAAGCCACTTGCCGATGACGAAGCCAGCGAACATGCCGACCGCGAGGTTCGTCACCGCGAGGATCGCGGCGGCTTCCTTGGTTTTCATCAGTTTCGTGATGCTGAATTCGAGCCCGACGAAGAAGAGCAGCAAGACGAGTCCGAGTTGGGAGATGCTTTGCAGGAAGGCGCTGTCCTGGAGAACCCCGTTGTACGACCAATCAAACAGGTGAACGTGGACGTTCGGCCCGATGAGCATCCCGGCGATGATGTAGCCGATGACAATCGGGAGGCGAAGGCGCGACGCAGCGGCGGCGCCAATGAAACCGACGGTGGCGATCACGCCAACATCGAACATGATCGACGTGGTCTCAATCATCGACGTGCCCCGCTCGGAGGGCCTTGAACTCCAGCGTCCTCGCTGAACCGTTCCGCACGAGAACCGACGTTCCCATCCCGCGGGTCCATCGGCCGCCACCGTACAAATACCTCTTGTCAACGCGGGCTGTTGACGTCGCGGAACAATTTCGCGGGGAGTCCGAGCCGAGGTTTATTACAGATGCGAATATAGGACGCGCGATGGCCCACGACTGGCACGCTTTGCCGGCGGAGGCCGTCCTCCAAAGCCTCGATGCATCCCCGCTCGGCCTCACGACCCGAGACGCCCGCTCACGCTTGGAGCGCGTTGGTCCGAACGAACTGGTGCAAGCCTCCAAAATCAGCCCGCTTCGGATTCTTCTGAGTCAGTTCAAAGACGTCCTTGTTATCGTCCTGATCATCGCGGCGGTCATCTCCGCCGTCCTCGGGATCACGCGAAACCAGACCGAGGACCTCTGGGACGCGGCCCTCATTGTGATCATCGTCATCATGAATTCGATCCTGGGTTTCGTCCAGGAGTACCGCGCGGAGCGGTCCTTGGAAGCGCTCAAGACGCTGGCGGCTCCCAAAGCCCACGTACTCCGAGAAGGCGGCCCCACCACGATCCCTTCACGGGAGCTCGTCCCTGGCGATATCCTTGTTCTGACCGCGGGGGACCTCGTGCCCGCCGATGCGCGGCTCCTCGAGGTCGCAAGCCTTCGCATCAACGAAGCCTCGTTAACCGGCGAGTCGGCGCCAGTGAGCAAGACTGTGGAGCCGCTTCCCAGCCAAGCGTTCCTCGGCGATCGCAAGAACATGGTCTATATGGGGACGTCCGTCGCCGAGGGACGTGGCAAGGCGGTCGTCGTCGCCACGGGAATGGCCACCGAACTCGGAAAGATTGCGGGCTTGGTGCAACAGGAGAAAAAAGAGGAGACGCCGCTTCAACGGCAGCTCGATCGCCTAGGACGCCAGATCGGAATCGCGGTCCTCGCTGCGGCGGGCCTGATCTTCTTTATTGGCGTCCTGCGCGAGTTAGGCGGACCGGATCTCTGGCGTCACATCGAGCTTCTCTTTCTCACCGCCGTCGGTTTGTCGGTCGCGGCGATTCCGGAAGGACTTCCCGCGATCGTCACGATCAGCCTGGCCCTGGGACTACAGCGGATGATTCGGCGGCACGCCTTGATCCGGAAACTGCCGGCGGTCGAAGCACTCGGTGCTGCGTCCGTGATCTGTTCGGACAAGACCGGCACACTGACGAAGGGGGAGATGAACGTCCGAGTCCTGTTTGCGGGAGGGGTCGAATACGAGGTCCGCGGGGAAGGCTTCGACCCATCCGGCGAAATCCGGGCGGGCGGTCAGCGGATCGGTCTCTCCGCCCATCCCGATCTCCGTCGGCTCCTCGAGTGCGGGGTCCTTTGCAATGACGCAGCGGTGAAGCAGGGTAGCGGCCGATGGATGGTCGAAGGGGACCCAACGGAAGGCGCCCTGATTGTCGCGGCGATGCGGGCCGGACTCGATCCAGACGTCCTTCACACCGATATGCCCCGATTGGCCGAGCTCCCGTTCACTTCTGAGCGGAAGAAGATGGCAACCCTCCATGCGGCGCTCTCCGAAACGGAACGGACGCGAATTCTCGCGATCGCGGAAGACATCCGCCCAGGTGAGCTCCGCGGGAAAGGGGCGGTCCTGTTCGTGAAAGGCGCGCCGGAGCGAATCCTCGCCGCGTGTGCGCACCACATCGTTGCCGGGGCACGGAAACCGTTGAGCGAGTACGATCGGCAACAGTACCTTTTCCGGAACCAGGAGATGGCGACACGAGCGCTGCGAGTCCTAGGCTTCGCGTACCGTGAATTTCCTGACGACGTCCCTCCGCTGCGGGAGCAAGACCTGGAACGGGACCTGACGTTCCTCGGTCTGTGCGGCATGATGGACGCACCTCGCGTCGACGCGAGCGAGGCGATCGCGCGATGCCACCAGGCTGGTATCCGTGTCGTGATGATCACGGGCGACCACAAGTTGACCGCAATGGCGGTCGCCCGCGAAATGGGGATTCTGGAGGAAGGTCAACGGGCTCTGACCGGCGAAGACCTGGAGAAGGTGTCCGACGATGAGCTCGTCCGGGAAATCGACCGGATTCGAGTGTACGCCCGCGTGTCCCCGGAGCATAAGATGCGGATCGTCGACGCCTGGAAGCGGGCGGGCCACATCGTTGCGATGACGGGCGATGGGGTGAACGATGCTCCCGCGCTGAAACGAGCCAATCTGGGGATTGCCATGGGGATTACGGGGACCGACGTCGCGAAGGAAGCGGCGGACATGGTCCTGACGGACGACAACTTCGCCTCGATTGTCACGGCCGTGGAAGAGGGCCGAGGGATCTACGAGAACATCCGAAAGTTCGTTGCGTTCTTGCTCTCTGCGAACGCGGGCGAGGTGCTCGTCATGTTCATCGCAACGCTCGCGCTCGCCGACCCTCGGTTTCTGCCGTTCTTTTCCCCGGTCCAACTCTTGTGGATCAACCTCGTCACGGACGGTCTCCCCGCATTGGCACTCGGCGTCGATCCGTACCCGACGGACACCATGCAGCGGTCGCCGAGGAATCCGAAAGAGGGAGTCTTGTCACGGGACATCCTCTTCCTCATCGTCGTCGTGGGGGGCATCCTCACCGTGGGGACGTTGGGGATCTTTTTCTGGGAACTAAACGACGGGGCCGACGACGTACGGGCCCGGACGGTCGCCTTCACAACGATCGTCTTCTTTGAACTGTTCCTGGTCTTCGCGATGCGATCGCCCCGTCAGCCGATCTGGGAGGTTGGTCTGTTTTCCAACTGGAGGCTCATTGTCGCGGTCGGCGCTTCGATGGCCCTCCAGGCTTTCGTCATCTATGCGCCATTCCTCCAGTCCGCGTTCGGGACCGAGGCGTTGACGGCGTTCGACTGGATTCGGACGATCATCATCTCCCTCACGGCGTTCGGAGTCGTCGAGGTCTTGAAACTCGTTCGGCGCCGGCTGAGGACGTAAGCGCCATGCTCGAGATCGATGGCGCGCACGGGGAGGGAGGCGGTCAGCTCCTTCGCACGGCCGTCGCGCTGAGCGCGATCCGTTCCGTTCCGATTCGCATCGTCCGCATTCGCGCGGGAAGACCGACTCCGGGCCTCGCCGCCCAGCACGTCGCTGCCCTGCGCGCGGTCGCGGCTCTCTGTGAGGGCCAGGTCGATGGCCTAGAAATCGGATCGCAGGAGGTCGTGTTCCGACCCGGAGCGGTCGTCGCGGGTCGGCATGCGTTCGAGGTCGGAACGGCCGGGAGCGCTACGCTCGTCCTCCAGGCATGCTTGCCGGTCGCGTTCGCGGCGCCCGGACCGGTGACCTTGCGGATCGTCGGCGGAACGGATGTTCGCTGGTCGCCCCCAATCGATTACTTCGCGCGCGTCTTTCTCCCCCTTCTGCATTCAATGCGCGGACATGTCACGCTCGAGGTCTTCCGACGCGGCTACTACCCGCGAGGTGGCGGTGTGGTGGAAGCGGCGATCGAACCGGTCCGGGGCTGGGGACCGCTATCGCTCCGGGAGCGCGCAGCCATGACGCGCGTGCGTGGCATCGCCCACGTCGCGAACCTACCTGACCACATCCCGAAACGCATGAAACATGCGGCGATGCGGCGCCTCCACGGATTCGCGGACATCAAGATCGAGGAGCGAGTCTACGCCGGAGAGGAGGCGGTGGGACAAGGCGGTGCCGTCGTACTTTGGGCGGAGGCCGGTCCGACGATCCTTGGTGCGAACTCCCTCGCGGAGCGGGGCAAGAGCTCGGAGCGGGTCGGGGAGGAAGCGGCCGGGAGTCTCCGCACCGAAATGGAGTCGGGCGCGAGTTTGGACATCCACGCATCGGATCAACTCGTGGTCTACCTCGCCCTGGCCCGGGAGACATCCGAGTTCCTCGTCCGCGAAGTGTCCGGCCATCTGGCCACGATGACCTGGTTGATCCCGCAATTCGTTCCTTGCTCGATTCGCACGTCGGCCCAGGGACCTCTATGGCGGGTGTCGGTCGAGCCGAACCATTAGCCGTACATGCTCGGTCGCGCCGGCTCGCTCGGCTTCTTCGCGACCTCGGTTTGGTGGTGGATGCTCTTGAGCTGCATCTCGATCCGTTCCGCCTCTTCGTAGAGAGGCCGTGCGTCGAGTTCCGTGTGCAAGAGAAGCTTATCGATCACCTCGATCGCCCGCGCGGCGGCTCGGGCATCGGGGTAGTCCGGGTGCGCTTCGCTGAGGAGCGTGATGACATCGAAATCCCGTTTGCGGCCTTCGTTCAGGAGGACGCCGGCAACGCCGGTGATGACGCCTTCCTCGAAGACCGTGATCTCATTCTTTCGGATCATGTCCATCGCTTTGTCCGTCGACCCGATTCCGTAGACCTCCACCGCGCGGTCGCCCTCGTC
>DATEGJ010000065.1:0-2337 GCA_035280105.1 Thermoplasmata archaeon | reverse complement strand
ATCGACGAACGGCGCAAGCGGGCGATGGACGAACGGGTGAAACGGCTCGAGGACTACACCCGGGCCGTGATGATCGCGTGGAAAGATGGACGGGTGACCGCCACCGAGAGACTCCTTGTCGAACAGCTCCGGGAAAACCTGGGGATCTCGAAGGAGGAGCAAGAACGGATCGAAAGCCAGGTCATCGAGGAGGTCCTCGAGAACCGCGCGGGCATCTACCGCGCCGTCGCGACGGAAGCGCTCGACGAAGGGTCGATCACAGAAAAGGAGCGCGAGTTGCTTGAAGCGCTTCGCAAGAAACTCGGTCTCTCCTCGCACGATTGTCAGGAAATCGAAGCGGGCCTCGCGAAGGGCGCGGCCTAGCGGGCGACGAACAGTCGGTATTTCTGCGTCGGATCCGAGACTTCCATTTCGATGCGCTTCGCGATCAGCTTCTCCGGATGATGAACGCTCGCCACCCGCTGCTCAAGGTCCGCGAAGGACTTGAACGGACCTTTCTTCCGCTCTTCGAGGATCGCCCACATCGTCTTCTTGCCGAGGCCGGGCAAGAGCTCGAGCATGTGGAACCGCGTTGTGATCGCCTGAGCGCGGTTGAAGAAGTCGACGAACTTCGCTTCCTTCTCCTTGACGATTTCCTGGATCGCGAAGGGCAGCTCCTTCTGCGCGGCGGTCGTGAGCTCCTCGTATCCGACCCGGCGCTTCACGTGGAGGACTTCTTTCCTCAGGTCGACATCCTTCCCGATGTAGACGACTTGGCCGACCGAGAGGTTCACGCCCTCCTTCGGCACCAGTTCGAAGAGTTTGAACTCGTCCACGCCGAGGGCGTACGCGAGCGGTTCCCGGTGGAATTTCGACTGGTCCGGATGACCTTGCGGTAGGAAGTCGAGGATGCGGGCGTAATCTTCCATGCGCGTCGCCTCGTCAGCGATACTTCCCCACAATCTCGAGGACTTTCTCCGCATCCTCTTTCGAGAGGCTGAAGCGTTCTTTCGCGAAGATCGCGCGCACGTCGTCCATGTGCGTCGGCATCAGATCGCCGATCTTCACCGCGTTGAATGGGGACATCATCGGAATCTCCATGAGTTCCTTCACGATGAGCGGGACCTTCTCCGCGGGAACGCGGGCGAAGAGAGACGCGTGGGAGAGAGAATATTGCTGTTCCGGGTTCAGCTCGCCGCGGGCCGCTTTCTCCTTCTCAAGGATGACCTTCAGTTCTGCGAGGGACACGAACGCTTCCTCCACCGTCTCCCTCCTACGCCCGCCTCAAGTGTTCCGGTCGGACAACGGCCTGCTTGATCTTGCCGCCGAATCGCACGTCGACGAGGAACGAGCCGCCCCGCTGGCCGACGACCGTCCCGGTCATGCCGTGGAATCGGTTGTGGGGCCAGCCTCGCTGCACGCTCGAGTCAATGACGATCGTCACCTTGGCACCGACGTCGAACGTCTGGAAGGACCGGGTGATGGGGGAGAGCCCGCGCTCGCGGGGGCTGCGGCGGAACTTCTGCCGCGTCTTCTCCATGATGCCTTTCGAGGCTTTTACCATGTTCCGTTCACCCGTCGTCGTGGACGTCCAGGACGTCGAGCTCGAGGACTTCGCACACGGCTCCGAGTCGTTCCGCCAGGGATGGCGACGTCCGGCCGCGATCCCCGTGGACCCACTCCTTGATGTAGGTCCCCGCCTCCGCCGTCACGCGGATCTCCGCCCGGTCTCCATCGATCCCGACGACCTCGGCCGCCAGGAGCCGTCGATGCCGTGTGGTATCCGCACGCCGGTGAACGACCCGTTGGGGGGTGCGTTGAGCGATCGGCTCGGGCACCAATACCGGGAGGGTGGTTTTAAGCTTTTCTTCGTCCACCGGAGGGAGAATTCGCAAGAGAACGCGGTACGTCTTCGCCGCGCGATCTTCCTTCAACGCGACGACGTCGGCACCCTTCGCTCGCGCGAGAGAATCGACCTCGACGATCCCTGACATGTTGATCCGCGACACGGCCGCGTTCACGTCGAAAGTCCGGCGCTGCGGTTCCTTCACTTCGAGGATGAACGGCCGACCGCGTCCCAGCATTCGCGCGTCGACGTCTTCGCGGCCCATCCCGTGGAGCGCGTGGCCCGTCCCGCCAATCTCCCGCATGACCTCCGCGGCGACGATTTCCTCAACGCTCGTCGGGTACATCTTCCCTGTGCCTCCGCACCGCTCGCATCCCTTGCCCATGCACCTCCGGCACGGCCAGCGCGTCTGCGGCACGCCGCGGGCGAGCTTGCGGTAGCGGCCCCGCAGATAGAGCGGGTTCACCTGAACCGTCACATGGTCGAAGGCCGGGTCGACCACCGCAACGACA
>DATEGJ010000064.1:0-5270 GCA_035280105.1 Thermoplasmata archaeon | reverse complement strand
GGACAGGGCCCGCGCGCATTCGAGGATGGCCTCCGGTCCGCCATGGAGGTCGATCGCGCGTTTCAAGAATTCGATCGCTTCGTCGGTACGTCCGAGCGAGAGCGCGGCCCGACCGGACTCGAGCCATCCACGCGGATCCGTCGGATATCGCGCGCGGGCCTCCTCCCCGGGAGCGAGGGCGTCGGTGCCGCGGCCGACGCGTTGCAGGAGCGCCGCCAAATGGACGAGCGAGTCGGCCCCGTGGCCTCTCGTCGCCGACGCTGCGTACGCCTCGATCGCCTCGTCCGCGCGTTCGAGGTCTTCGAGAAGACGGCCCTGGTGGTACCAGAGCTCCGCGTTGTCCGGCTCGACCTCTAGGGACGCCTGGAAGCAATGGAGCGCTTCCTCGTAGCACCGCTCCGCCTCGAGGGCGTTCCCCATCTCCTCGAGAATCTTGCCGCGGAAGACCCACGCTTCATCGAGCTGCCCGTTCAGGATCAGAGCGTTGTTCAGCGCGTCGCGCGCTTCCTCGAGTCGACCGAGGTGATGCAGCGCTTCCGCCTTCGCCATCCATGCATGGTCGTAGTTCGGGTTCAGCTCGAGGCTTTGACTGATCAACTCGAGCCCTTCCTCGTGGCGCCCGAGGGAGTCGAGGGCGTGGCCTTTCGCGTAGAGGGCGTAGTCGAAGTCCGGCTTGATCTCGAGACTCTTGTCGTGGTACTTGAGGGACTCCGCGTGGCGGCCCATCTTGTTGAGCGCATTGCCGATGTTGTTCCACGCGATCTCGTACTTCGGATTCACATCGAGGCCGCGCTCGAAGTACGGGATCGACGCATCGTATCGGCCGAGGTTGTACAGCGCGTTCCCGAGGTTGTTCCACAGCACCTCGTCACCTTGATCGAGCTCGATCGCCCGCTCGTATGTGGTCACGGCCTCCTCGAGCCGGTTAATCCCATGGAATGTGTAGCCTTTGTTGTACCACGCCTGCTTGTACGTCGGGTTGATCGCGAGGGCGCGGTCGTAACACTGCAACGCCTCTTCGTGGATCCCGAGCATGAAGAACGTGAATCCTTTGTTATTCCACGCCTCCTCGTTGTTCGGGTTGATTGCGAGCGCGCGGTCGTACGCCTCAATCGCTTCCTCGTACCGTTCGAGGGCATACAACGCGTCCCCCAGGCCCGTCCACGCGGCCTCGTCGCTCGGGTGCTCGTTTGTCGCCGCCTTGTAGGCTTCGACCGCGTCGTCGAATTGGCTCAACTCTTCGAGGAGCAGCCCTTTGCGCGTCCACGTGACCGCGTGAGTGACGTCGACGCGGGCCAACGCTTCGTACCCTTGCCGTGCGGCTCGCGTGCGTCCGAGGCGGGCGAGGACGAGCGCTCGGTCGTACAATGCTTCCGCGTAGTCCGCCTTGATGCCCAAGGCGCGGTCGTACGCGACGATCGCCTCCTCGAGCTGCCCGAGTTGAGCATACGCGTTGCCGAGATTGTAGGCGGCGATCTCGTAGTCCGCGTTGAGCTTCAACGCGCGGCTGTACGCGTCGATGGCGTCTTCGTGCCGACCGAGTCCATCGAGGGCGACGCCGCGGTTGTTCCACAGGACGGCGCTCTCGTACCCGAATGCGGTCGCGGCCTCGTAGCACACGACGGCTTCCGCGAATTCACGGACGTCGCAATGCGCGTTCCCGCGGAGGAACTCGGCCTCGCCGCGGGCGACGTCCTTCGTCGCCGGAACGACCGCCAGCGCGACGGCCCAGGGGAGCGCCATCCACGTCGCATCGCGACTGCCCCCGGTTAAAGGTTTCCGGGTGACCCTCAAGGATGAGAGCGTCGGCGGACCCAGGTCGTCGGATTTAAGTACGCATGCCTCATTGGACTGCGTTCGGGGCGACCGAGTGTCGACCATGGACATCGAGTCCTTTTCGAAAACGAAGGCGATGGAGCTCCCGCGGAACATCGTCATCGGCCACGATGCACTGCACGCGGTCGGCGAGGTTTGCCAGTCCCTCAAGCTCGGCAAGAAGGCGCTGATCGTCGCGGACGAGACGACGATGAAGATCGCCGGCAAGACGGTCGAGAAGGAACTCGCCGCGCGCAAGGTCCGGACGGCCGTGTACCTGATCCCCGATGCGACCTGGGAGGAAGTACGTGAGGGAGAGGAGCGCATCCGCAAGGGAGCCTCCGAATTCGCCCTCGGGGTCGGCGGGGGACGGTCCATCGACGTCGCAAAGTGTGCGTCGTTCAACGCCGGAGTGCCATTCGTCAGCGTCCCAACGGCGGCAAGTCACGACGGAGTCGTGTCGTCGCGCGCGTCGATTCAGAAAGGCGGGGAGAAGGTGAGCCTCGCTGCCCAGACGCCGATCGCGGTCATCATGGACACGGGCGTGATCGCGGAATCTCCGTTCCGCTTTCTCGCTTCCGGGTGCGGGGACATCATCTCGAACCTCGCCGCGGTCAAGGACTGGGCTCTCGCTCGAAACCTGCGGAATGAATACTACTCCTCGTATGCCGCCGCGCTCAGCGAACTCGCGGCGCGCCTCGTCATCGAGAACGCGTCGACGATCAAGCCGCGGCTCGAGGAGAGCGCGTGGTTTGTGTGCAAGGCCCTCGTCTCGAGCGGCGTCGCGATGTCGATCGCCGGCTCCTCGCGGCCGGCATCCGGTAGCGAGCACAAGTTCTCCCACGCGCTCGATCGCATCGCAAAGAAGCCCGGCCTCCACGGTGAACAGTGCGGCGTCGGGACGATCATGATGATGTACCTCCACAGCGCCAACTGGCAAGAGGTCCGCGACGCGCTGCTCGTGATCGGGGCGCCGACCACTGCGAGGGCGCTCGGCGTCACGGACGAGGAGGTCGTCCAAGCACTCGTCCACGCCCACGAAATCAACAAAGAGCGCTACACGATCCTGGGGGACGAAGGCCTCACGCTCGAAGCGGCGGAACGCCTCGCGAAGATCACGAAGGTTATCTGATCACGCGGGAAGGAAGAAGCTCGCAAAGAACAGCGCGAGTCCGGCGAGGATTGTGATCGTTAGGAACTCACCGTGGGCGCTCATGCGCCGCACGTTGTACTCCGCGAGCGCCCGAGCGCTGCGGCTCGAGACATATTGCGTGCGCCAATCCATCACGATCCGGCCCGAGCCTCCGACGAGGCCTCCGAGGAACATCAGGCCGAGCCCCGTGAAGAAGAGGAGCCCCCGCAACGACTCGAGGTACCCGAGATTCCACACCGGCGAGAGGACGAGGGCCGCGACCAAGTCGCCCACGACCGCGGCCGGGATGATGGCGTACGTCACGAGTCGCGTGCGCTCCATGCAGGTCGTCAAACGGCCCGTCGAGCCATCTAGTTTGCGCGGGCTTGCCCCACGTCAGCGCATCACGCCGAATCGATCGAGGGACTCAATCAAGTCGGCGACGATCGACGACGACTCAATCGTGAGATCGTACTTTCGGAAATAGACTTGGAGGGCGGCCATTCCGCGTTCTAGCGCCGCGCGAGCCTCGGTCAACCGAATCCATGGGGAGCCGCCGGTTCGGTCCACGCGAAGGGCCTCCGAGAAATCGATGAACCATGGGTCTCCCTCGTGCACAAGGATATTGAACGCGCTCAGGTCGCCGTGGACGACACCGGCCGCGGTCATTCGCCGGACCCCGTCGAGCACGCGATCGAGGAATCCGGCGGGTTCGTCGAGTCGGACCTCTTTGAGGCGCGGCGCCGGCCCGGCGTCGGTACCGAGGTAGCGCATCGCGAGGAGGTTCTCGACCCGTCGGGCGGGCGTGGGAACGCGGACCCCGCCTTTCCACAACTGGCGCATCATCTCAAACTCATGGGCCGCGAGCCACGACATCGTGTCGACCTTCACGGGCCGACCTCCGCGATGCGACGTTCGATAGAGTCGGTACGCCTTGATCGCGAGCGGAGCGCCGTGGTACCGCGCGAGGTACACGTTCGCTTCCTTGCCTGCGCTGAGCAGACCCACGACCTCGGTCGCGAGGCCTGCGTTGAGGATCGTCTCGACGACGGTCCGGTAGTCCGGTTCCGTCAGGGAGAGCGTCCCGGAATTGATTCGCCACTGGACGCTCGCGTCCAGCATGGGATCGTTTGGCATGGGTCATTCGGACTTCGATGGGCATTCGCACGACACGCTCACGATACCGGGGGGCGTCGCGGAATCACGAGGCTCCCGGCGCGGATCGGAAAACTCGGGTAGACATCATCGCCGGGAAACCTCCTAGTCCAAAGACCGACCGGACCATAGAGCGGACGATAATCAAGGTATCGCCGCCAATTCGGTGGTCGCGGGGCGACGGGAGCCTTAAGCCACGCCGTGCGTTCGGTTGATTGGGAGCCGCGGCGTTGGTTCATATTACGCTCGTCGGCGAACGGCAGGCGCGGGTGGGCCACGAATTTGTGTACCGCGGTCCGAAGCCGGAGTGCAGCCCATGCAAGGTCCGCTCCGCATGCCTCAACCAGGACGTCGGCACGCGATACCGGATCACGCGGGTCCGCGATGTGATCCATGCGTGTCTGCTGAACGAGGAGCACGCCCGCGTCGTCGAGGTCGAGGCGGTGCCTCCGGAATGCAGCTTGGCCACGCGGACCGCGATCGAAGGGGCCGTCCTCGGATATGAGCGCGTCGTGTGCGCGAACGCCGCATGCGAGAACTATCGCACCTGCCATCCCGTCGGCATCGAGCCCGGGATGCGCATCCGCGTGTCGCGCGTGGGCGCCGAACTCGAATGCCCCTTAGGATACTCGCTCGTCTCGGCGAATGTCGCGTACGCGGACTGAGAGGATCCGTCCGATGAAGGCGTCTCTCCCCCGGCGAATGACCTTGCACGCGATCGAGGCGGCCGTCATCACGATCGGCTATCAACCGAAGCGGGAGACGTTCGACCTGGTCGCGTTCAAAGGCCTCCACAACGGGAAACGGTTCCACATGCGCCTCGAGACCCACGGACTCGATCGCGTCCCGAAAGGCTCGGAGATCGACCTGCACATGGACTTCTTCCGCGAGGTGCGAGGGTTCCATGGATCCGAAGCCGAGTCCGAAGAGATCGCGTTCGAGATGGCCCAATTGCTCGGCGCGCTCAACGCGCAAGATCCGGAACGGACGCGGCCTCGCGTCCGGTGCCCCGAGTGCGGCAAGGAATTCGGACAGGAAGCGTTCCGGGCCCACCGCAAGGTGGTCCACGGATTCTAGACGATATCTCGGCCGTACACCGTGCGACCACCGGTACGGAATCCCATCGACTTCCAGAACGCCGCCGCAGTCGCGTTGGTCGGCGTTACTT